>CAJQQA010000174.1 GCA_905480355.1 uncultured Flavobacteriales bacterium
GTATTGTTGGCTTACATCAGCCTGATTCAGGTGTTATATTGTTCGACGATAGAGATTTCACAAATCTTAATCGACTTGATAAAAAGGAAATAAGGAAAGAAATCGGAATGTTGTTTCAAGGATCCGCTCTTTTTGATTCCATGACAGTTGAGGAGAATATAATGTTTCCTTTAACGATGTTTACAAAAATGTCTAATAAGGAGAAACTAGATCGTGTAAATTTTTGCTTGGATCGTGTAAATTTATCAGGCAGAAATAGTTTATTTCCTGCTGAGTGCTCTGGTGGTATGCAGAAGAGAATTGCTATTGCGAGAGCTATATCAATGAACCCAAAGTATTTGTTCTGCGATGAACCAAATTCAGGACTTGACCCTCAAACAGCTATTATTATTGATAATTTAATTCGGGAAATAACATATGAGTATGATATTACAACAGTTGTAATCACACACGATATGAATTCAGTGATTGAAATAGGGGATACAATTTTATTTATTCACGAAGGCAACAATTGGTGGCAGGGGAATAGTAAAGATATAATTACGACTGATAATAAAGAAATTTGCGATTTTGTTTATGCCTCCGATTTCATGAAAGAAATTCGTTCTTCAATGCAAGAAAAAAGAAGCTAATCTATTCTTCTAAGTGTTTTCGATCTAATTTCTTCTTCGATTTAACTCCAAGCTCTTTTAGTTTTTCTGCAGAACGCATTAGGTTACCATTACCATTTTTCAATTTCGACATTGCATCGTCAAAAGCTAATGAAGCATCCTTTTGTTTATTGCCAACCTTTTCTAAATCTGTGACAAAACCAACAAATTTATCATAAAGCCGTCCAGCTTGTTCTGCAATTTCAAAAGCATTCTTATTCTGTCGCTCTTGCTTCCATAAGCCCTCAACGGTTTTAAGCGTTGCAAGTAATGTCGATGGTGTGACGATTACAATTTTTCGCTTCCACGCCTCTTGATAAAGATTGGGTTCTTCTTTTATTGCTAGTGCAAATGAAGATTCAATGGGCATAAATAACAAAACAAAGTCTGGAGAGTTAATCCCCGAAACATGAGAATAATCTTTTTCTCCTAATCCCTTTATATGTGCTTTAACGGAAAGGATATGATTGCTTAAGGCTCGTTTTTTCAAATCTAAATCTTCTTCGTTGATGAACTGTTCAAATGCTTTCAGAGAAACTTTAGAATCGATAATTAGATGCTTATCCTCGGGTAGCTGAATAATAACATCAGGACGTAATAATTCTCCATTTTCATTCCTAAACGAAGACTGAGTTTCGTATTCCCTTCCTTTTTCTAATCCGCTAAACTCGAGGATACGTTCTAGTGCTAATTCTCCCCAATCCCCCTGAGTTTTTTGTTCTCCTCGTAATGCATTCACAAGATTTTGTGCAGTATCTTGGACTTTTGCATGTTGCTCTGAAAGTGTCTTAATCAAGGTTTCCATGTTCGCAAATTGCTTAATATCTTGCTGATTGTTTGCTACAATTTTTTGTTCAAAACGATCAATCTTTTCTTTTAGGGGGTCTAAAATTTCAGAAAGTCTTTCTTGACTGTCAGTCTTTAGCAATTTAGTGCCATGCTGAACAATATCTTTCCCAATTAGTTCGAGTTGCTCTCTAAGCTCCTTTTGCCTCTCTGAAAAAGTCTCTCGTTCTAAAGACATGGTTTTTTCCAGTCCATTATTTTCTGCTTTCAACTGAATATTTTCAGTCTTAAATTGATCTAAGCTTATTTCTAATGCTTCTATTGATTTAGAAATATTTTTGAGATTATTTCGTTCGCTTTTGAGTTGCCCGAAGAACAATGTCGAGATTAAACTGACAATAAAAACAGTAATTATTAGACCAATTATTAGCATACACTAAAAGTAAACAATATATCCGAAATGAACTTTACTGTTGTTCAAAAGGACAGGATTCTCAAATTGTTTACCGAGTGCGTATGAAATTGAAAAGACGCCAAAATTAGTACTGAAAGAAAAACCGACTCCAAATCCATATGGGGTGTCCTTGTAGTAATTACCTGTATTGTTCTCGTACCACGTTTGATCATAAAATGCGAAAACATGTGAGTCTTTATCAAGTAAAAAGCGATACTCTAAAGTGGAAGAAGATTTAGTAGTTGAAAGTAACTCATCTTCATCAAAACCACGTTGATTTGTTAATCCTCCAAAACGATTGAGTTCATTCTGGAAAATGTCAGGAGCAGAATAAAATTCAGTTAAATTTGAAAATCGAATCACATGCCTTTTCGTGATTGGAAAGTATAAGTTAACAAGGGAGTAGCCGCGAGAAGTTGATGACTCCATTTGAAGTGTTGTGTCATTTATTTGTGAAACACGATTACCCAATGAGGCACTTATTGTCACACTGTAACCTCTTGTTGGATTAGGAATGTAGTCGATTTGCTTTTTATAAAAAGACAAGCCATAATTATTCGATTTTGCACTGCCTAGGGAAGTGTAAATAGGATTGTTTTGTCCTCCAGAAAGAATGCTTGTAGTTATGTTTTTATAAAAGGCCTTGATAACAGTTCCAGCATCTAAATAATATTCGATTCCAATTGAAGAATTAAGTTCAATAAATGATGTATCTCGCTTATACAAATTAAATGTACCATCAATTCCAAATGGGGTGTTGAATAAGAATGGGTAATTTAAATGTGCATCGAGAGATTGAGTTTCAGCACGAATACTTTGCCATTGTACATCTAATAATTCTCCTCGCTTTAGCATGTTTTGAAGTTTAAGACTTAACTCTCCAGTAACGGTTAATTTGGAACTAATTGGATCAGGTTGAAAACCAATGACACCATTAACTGAACTGATTGGGATAGACTCAATATATACAAATAATTCAACCCCCTGTTTCGTATACAAGAATTCAGCGGGCTTAATTTCCTTGAGAAAAGGTACCTGCTTAATACGAGTACTAATTTTTTTAGTGATAGCCTCATTGTATTTTTCTCCAACTTTAATATTGAGAAGATTAGACAGGTATTTTCGTGAAATACTAGAATCACCACGAATGTTGATTTTTATCCATTTTAGAAAAGGTCCTTGTTCAATATTTAAATCAGCGACTATTTGTCCTTTGTCCAGTTTCCTAGTTATTAAGCTGACAGAACAAAATGGAAACCCGTTATTAAGATAAGCAACATTTATTTTTTTTAGAATACTTGCAAGTTCTTTTGGTCTAAACGGAACTTGAGCAAAAAATTTTTCATTAACTTTTGCATTTTTCCGGATAAATGAAATTTCCTCTTTTGTCGCACCAATTTTTGCATCAGTAAACTTTTCTCCTAAGAAAAAATGTACGATAGCATTGTTGCTTGAAAATTTAATCGAATCTATGGAGGCTAAAAGGTATCCTTTAGAGATTGCAGTCAGTTGAAACTCTCTTAAATATGATCTTGCTGAAGTGCTGTCTTTGAATTTTGTCTTCGGTTTTTTAATAAAAGAAGTGTATTCCCTGCTTTTAAATGTTAAGCCATAGTTTAATTGACCCAATATTGGCAAGGTGAAAAAGAGCATCAATATGGTGCAAATCCTAGTAATCATATAGAATAACGAGTTTCAAATTAGTATATTATATACTATAAAGATAGGATTGTTAATAATTAATTTTTTAGAACTATGTAATTTTTTGTAGATTTGCCGTTATTAAAGAGTATAACAAACTAGAACTTTTTTTAAAAAAACAATATGAAGAAAATTTTGGCCTTGACATTGATGGGATTAATGTTAACTGTAGTTTTTGCTTCATGTGGATCTTCGAAAGCAAATTGTGATGCATATGGAAGCATTGATCAATTAGAAAATACTGATTTAGCAAGTAGATAAATCATTTATTCTAAATTCAAGGCCGTCATTGATGGCCTTTTTTTATACTCAATTTTAAAATTTGACATAAAAAAAGCCACTTTCAAAAAGTGGACTTTATTAGTCTTTAATTCAATTATTTTACGATTTCTTGATTTAAAAATTGAAGTGTATAGGCTCCATCTGGTATTTTATTTACTAAAACATAATTTTCAACAGTTCTTCTTTCCTTGCAACTGTTACAAGTTGTTGCCGTAACGTTATAAGTCACAAGATTATTAATATTGTCACGAGTAACGTCTCTTACAAAGCTTGCCTCACAGTTAACAGTCATTGGGTTACCCATCACACTGTATTGGCTATAGTCAACTGCAACCTTAGTAAGGCCGCCATCAAAGCTCACTTCAAAAACCCCCGTGTGGCTAGTATTTTCGTTAAATAAGTAAGAGTCAAATTCCAAAGTTAGAAAACCATGATCTGGGTATATGATTGCCCCTTGAATTATTTCCCCTGTGCTGACATTTTCATTGCCTGCATCACATTTCTTGCAAGAGCTTGAAATGAATAATACAGTTAAAGCAGCTATGCTAAACAAAATGAATCTCTTTTTTATCATAATATGTTAAGTATCAAATTCTAGTAAATAGTAAAAGTAGCGTTTATTATAGCGAATAAAAAATTATTTCTTTCGCAATTCAAAGTTCTCGCCCAAATATACTTTACGAACTTGTTCATCTGCGGCAAGATCTTCCGCTGTACCAGATTTTAAGATTGCTCCTTCAAATAGTAAATATGCTCTATCGGTTATTGATAAAGTTTCCTGAACATTGTGATCAGTAATTAGGATACCGATGTTGCGTTTTTTTAATTCCGAAACAATGCTTTGTATGTCTTCTACAGCAATCGGATCAACGCCAGCAAAAGGTTCGTCCAGTAAAACAAATTTTGGGTTTGTGGCCAGTGCGCGGGCAATTTCGGTTCTTCTTTTTTCTCCGCCGGATAATCTATTCCCAAGATTTTTTCTTACATGTCCAAGACTGAACTCACTTATTAATTCTTCTAATCTAGCTTCACGGTCAACTTTATTAAGCTCTGTCATCTCGAGAATTGCAAGAATATTGTCTTCAACACTTAATTTTCGAAAAACAGACACCTCTTGGGGGAGATAACCAATACCCATTTGAGAGCGCTTATACATTGGAAGACCTGTAATATCTTTTGAATCGAGGAAAACTTTCCCGCCATCAGGTTTTACAAGACCAACAATCATGTAAAATGAGGTCGTTTTCCCAGCACCATTTGGGCCGAGTAATCCAACAATTTCTCCTTGATTGACTTCTATTGTAACGCCTTTAACAACTTCCCGTCCATTGTATGATTTTTTTATTCCTTCAGTGTATAATTTCATGTCTAGAAGTTTAATACATATTTAAAGCGTATACCAAAGGCCTCCTTATCTGTTGTTTTAACTCCTGGTTCAAGATGAGTTAGCCTCCAAAAAAGATCAATTCTGCCAAGATTAAAAATATTTTCAATTCCAGCCGCTACTTCAATATATGGAGTATTACCAAATGGTTTTGTGAAAGATGGAATTCGTAAAAGTACTTTATTGCGATCGGAAACTCGCCCGTAAACAAATTTACCTGTTGTAACAAGTCTCCATTTCAATTTTTTAATCATTGGAATACGGTCAAAAAAGAAACCATCCCAATGGTTTTCAATAAATCCAGATATATATTCGTCAGAGATAAACTCAAAGAAGTTCATTTTATTAAATGCATTATCCATCAGCCAATACGATTGATTTCCTTCATGAACCTTTAAAAAAGGATAGGCTGCTGATCCATATATTTTACCAGCGTTCAATCCATAACGTATGCGACCAAAAATACCTAATTGGACATTCTGCTCAAGAAATAAATCTATTTTTTGGTATTCGTAATCGCCACCTAAAAGATCTTTTATCCCAAATGTTCCTTGGACTGCAAGAATTGGATATTTAGAACGAATCGACTTTCTATCAAAAGAGCCAGAAATAAATTCTTCATTCTTAGCCCAACGATATCGAACAACAAATTCAGTAGTTTGAAGTCTTGATATTGTATCGTCTATGCCAGTCATTTTGTTTGGACTAAGGTAATTGGCTATGCCAATTGAGGTATACTCTTTCCATTCAAACCCACCATATAATATAATGTCTTTGCGTATGTCTTTTTCTAAATTGACGCCAATCTTCTCTACAAAAGTTAATTTATCCAAAGGACCTGTCCTAAGAATAGCCCCGAACGTAGACCCAACTGCCGCCGTAGTTGGTGATTGACCTATTTGTTCGAGGTCATAATTGTAATAAATACTCAACAATCCTCGTTTTTTTGGAGTAATGTTATACCTAATTGTAGCGCCATACTTAAAAACTTCGTCTCCGAATCCATAGGCAAAATTACCCCCAAACTCTATTAGTTTGCTAAACTTATTTGAAGTGCGCAGTGCTAACCCAACTCTAAAAGTCTCAACTGGATTAAAACTCATTAAAGAGAATGCATCTCCAAGTTCTACTTTGCCAAGTTTAAAATAGCCAGTTGTTGCTAAATATAATCCTTTCTCCAAAGATTTAAAGAAACTTAAAGTCTTCAGTGAATCAATCATTTGATCTATGCCTTCCTCT
>CAJQQA010000175.1 GCA_905480355.1 uncultured Flavobacteriales bacterium
GTGCTTCAGAAATACTGTCTTTTGTTGTTTGGTGACTTCTTGGAACAGATATTCCATATCCATCATCCCAAACGGACATCACCATTGGGACCTGAAGAACTCCAGCAGCGTTGATTGTCTCCCAAAAGGGACCTTCCGAAGTTGAAGCATCACCAATTGTTCCAAAAGCAACTTCGTTGCCACCATTAGTGAATTTTTTGAATTTCTTGAGATTAGCCAGTTCTTTGTTTTCTCTGTAAATTTTAGAGGCTTGTGCAAGACCAAGTAGTCTTGGCATCTGCCCTGCAGTTGGAGAAATGTCGGCAGAACTATTTTTTTGTTCCATTAAATTTAACCAATCTCCATTTTCATCGAGGTTTCTAGTTGCAAAATGTCCTCCCATTTGACGACCTGCTGATTGAGGCTCATGCGATAAGTCTGTATGTGCATATAAGCCTGCGAAATATTGCTGGACATTCAGTTGGTCAATCGCCATCATTAAGGTTTGATCTCGGTAATATCCGGATCTAAAATCGCCGTTCCGAAACTGTTTAGCTAATGCAATCTGAGCCAATTCTTTACCATCACCAAAAATACCAAATTTAGCTTTCCCTGATAGAACTTCACGTCTGCCAAGTAAAGAAGTTTCACGAGAAATATTAGCGAGTTTAAAGTCAGCGAGAACTTCTTGCTTAAATGCTTCAAAACCGACGATATTTTTAAACTCTGTAAGTGTTTCTTTTGACATGCTAGATGATTTTTTCCGAGTGCGAATATAGTGAATATAGACAACTATCGGAAATGATTTGACGCCTAAATATGACTTGAGAAATAGATTTCTTAACTTTGGGTAATGAATCTTAAAAAGAGGCTAAGTAAATACAAACCATATTTTGTTGATATTTGGCAATATTTAATCATTATTGCATTGTTCATTTTGGCAGCAATATTTATTTTGTAATCCTCTTATAATATTAAATAAATTCTATGAAAAAGAACCTTTTTTTTATTGTTGTTTTGTTCACGTTTAATGGTTTTTCACAATTAAACTTGGACTCAGTTGGTCACGTTAATTATCAAGTGTTACACGGTACAAATTTAAACGATATTTGGGGATACACTGATGAAATGGACAATGAGTATGCATTAGTTGGCACGGAAGATGGGGTTGGTATTGTTGATATTTCAACTCCAAGTGCCCCAAATGAACTGTTTTGGTCGCCAGGTGTTAATTCAACTTGGAGAGATCTTAAGACCTTTGGAGATTACGCATATATCACTAATGAATCTGGTGGAGGACTGCAGATAATTGATATGTCACCGCTACCGAGCTCTGCCGCGTTAACTACTACTAATTATACAGGGCCAATTGGTCAAGAATGGACCTCAGCGCATAATCTTTATATAGATGAGAATGGTTACTGCTATATTTTTGGAGCCAATCGTGGTAATAAAGGGGTGATTATTTTGGACTTATTTACAGACCCGATGAATCCAACGGAAGTTGGGGTATTTGATAATTGGTATGTTCATGACGGCTATGTTGCTAATGATACAATGTATTTAGGGCATATTCTCGATGGTTTTTTATCAATTGTCGATGTGGTGGACAAGGCCAATCCTATTGTTCTTGGCACCCAATTGACGCCTTCAACTTTTACACATAATGTATGGGCCTCCGCGAATGGACAATATGCTTTTACCACAGATGAGGTCTCTGGAGGTTATTTGGGTGCTTATGATATCTCTAACCCAGCTAATATTTTTGAGGTTGATAGAATACAAAGTTCACCAGATGTTGGTATCATTATTCCACACAATACACATGTCAAAGGAAACCATATTATTACAAGTTATTATACTGATGGTGTTGTTATACATGATGTAACGTACCCATACAATATGATTGAAGTAGGAAATTATGACACTCATCCTGATCAGTCATCTAATTTTGATGGTTGTTGGGGAGTATACCCGTTTTTTGCATCAGAAATAATATTAGCCACAGACCGATCTGAAGGTTTATTTATTCTTGCTCCAAATTATACTCAAGGATGTTATCTTGAAGGACTTGTAACTGATGCTTCCACGACATCTCCGATAACAGATGTTGAGATTTCCTTTGCTCAGAATACAATTTTAGAAAATTCTAATTCAACAGGTTTCTATGCCACAGGGGTAGCAAACAGTGGTAATTTTGACGTGACTTATTCAAAAGTGAGCTACTTTCCGCAAACGGTGAATTTGGACTTGGTCAACGGTGTTATTGTTAATCAAGATATACAATTAACGCCAATACCAGCTTTTCCTTTTGATGTTACTGTATTAGATATTGTTACAGGTAATCCAATTTTGGACGTAGTGATTAGATTGGAAGCGATATTAATTACAGCAGAAGGTTTGACCAATGGGTTTGGTGTAGAAAACTTCAACCTTTTCTATGAAGAGAATTATAAAATAACGATCGGAAAATGGGGATACGTAACCTATTGTGATGAACTATTTATCGACGCTTCAACAGGCTCAGTAACAGTTATGCTAAAGGAAGGGTTTTATGATGATTTTTCTTTTGATTTTGGTTGGTTAGCGTCTGGCAATGCAACTACGGGGGGATGGGAAAGAGCATTGCCATTGGCATCGAGTGTCGGATCTGCGCCTGGAAATGATGAGAATGCCGATTGTGGAGGATATGCATACGTAACCGAGAATTCGGAAAATGTAGTGCCGGATTCTGGCGATATTGATAATGGTTCTGCAGATCTTATCTCTCCAGTGATGGATTTAACTGGGTATAACGATCCATCTGTAATTTATTCTCGATGGTTTTACAATAATTTTGGACCTTTTACACCAGACGATACCTTGAGAATATCAGTTAGCAATGGAACTGCATCTGTGGAAATTGATAAAATAGGAAGAGACCCTTCAACGTTTTTCCAATGGGTAGAAAAGAGAATTCGATTAGAAGATTATATTACAGTAACTTCAACAATGCAATTCTTTTTTAGAACAGGTGACTTTGATCCAATAATTAACATTACAGAAGCCGGATTAGATAAGTTTATGATTGTCAATATTGAAGAATTGAACATTGAAGAACTTGAAGCTGTATTTATTGTTTATCCAAATCCGACGAATAGTTTCATTAACGTCAAAGGCTTGAAGAATGATGCGGATTATAGTCTCATTGATATAAAAGGTAAACCAGTTCAGGAAGGGATTATTTCTTTCGCAAATCCTAGTATAGATATTCGTAACTTGAACAATGGGTTTTATTTTATGCAACTTAACGGAGAAGTATATAAAGTGAACAAAGGGAATTAACAAAGGTTGAATTGATTATATTTGCCTGAATAATAATTTATAATCGTGAGTTTATTATACGACATTTCAGTTGTAATACCCTTGTTCAGTGAAGATGAATCTTTACCCGAATTACATCGGTGGATCGTTAAAGTAATGAAGGAAAACAACTTTTCTTATGAAGTTGTGTTTATTGACGACGGAAGTAAAGATAAATCATGGACAGTTATTGAAGAACTTCATGCACTTGACTCAAACGTCAAGGGAATAAAGTTTCAACGGAATTATGGTAAATCAGCAGCTTTGCAGAAAGGGTTTGAAGCGGCAAAAGGGAATGTCGTTATTACAATGGATGCAGATTTACAAGATTCTCCAGAAGAGATTCCAGAACTTTATCGAATGATAATGGAAGATGATTTTGACTTGGTTTCTGGCTGGAAAAAGAAAAGATTTGACCCAATTAACAAAACAATTCCAACAAAATTATACAACTGGGCGGCAAGAAGAATTACGGGGATTAATCTACACGATTTCAATTGTGGTTTAAAAGCTTACAAAAATGCCGTTGTAAAAAGTATTGAAGTTTATGGAGACATGCACAGGTATATTCCACCATTAGCAAAGTATGCAGGTTTTTCAAATATTGGTGAGAAAGTCGTTGCACATCAAGCTAGAAAATTCGGCACTACAAAATTTGGTTTGAACCGTTTTTTAAATGGTCCATTGGACTTACTTTCCGTTGCATTCATTGGTAAATTCTCTAAGAAACCAATGCACTTTTTTGGATCAATTGGCTTGCTCATGTTTATTATCGGCTTTGGCTTTGCAATCTACTTAGGTATTGATAAAATATTTATCGATACAAGAGGTGTTAAAATCACTGACCGACCAGAATTTTTCATATCATTAACGGCAATGGTATTTGGAATGCAGTTTTTTCTTGCGGGATTTCTTGCGGAACTAATTGGTAGAAGTTCATCTCAGAGAAATGTATATTTGATAGAAAACTCCATCGATGTCGATTAAAAAATGGGGAATAGATTCTACCTGGACGCTTTTTTTAGATCGTGATGGAGTCATAAACGAACGTGTTTTCGATGGTTATATTCTCACTGTTTCAGAATTTAATTTTATTGACGGAGTAAAGAAAAGTTTATCTCTTTTGAAACGTCATTTTAACTTATCATTCATTGTTACCAATCAACAAGGGATTGCCAAAGGGTTAATGACAGAGCGTAACCTTATAGATATTCATGCTTATATGTGTGATCAAATTCTTCAAGCTGGGGGGAAGATTGATCAATGCTACTTTGCTTCAAATATAAGAGGTGCTCAAAACGATACGCGTAAACCTAAACCTGCAATGGCCTTAGCTGCAAAGCGAGATTTTTCTGAAATAGACTTTAAACAAAGTGTTATGGTCGGAGATACTGACTCAGATATTCTTTTTGGCAAGAATATTGGAATGAAAACAGTGAGAATTAAAACCAAAGAAAAAATTGGTATAGAAGCAGACTGCACTGTAGAGAGCCTTTATGAATTTGCAAAAATGATTGAAAATGAAATTTAAATTACTTTTTTTACTGTTGGCTTTTGGTTTTGTTGGGTATTCACAATTAAATCAAGTCGATTCGAAAGGA
Organism: uncultured Flavobacteriales bacterium; assembly: GCA_905480355.1. Taxonomy (GTDB): domain Bacteria; phylum Bacteroidota; class Bacteroidia; order Flavobacteriales_D; family Crocinitomicaceae; genus UBA4466. Next base: position 4,923 of record CAJQQA010000175.1, read on the forward strand.
CGTAAACAAGGGTTATGGGCGAAACCATACGAAGGAGTAAATGTATATCAATATAGAGGTCAATTTAAGAACGATAAACCAACAGGGAAGTTCACTTATTATTATAAATCATCTAAGGTTAAGGCTGTTATCAATCATGATGAAAATAGTAATCGATCTGTAGCATATTTTTACCATGAGGCTGGAACTTTGATGAGCTATGGTATTTATAGTAATCAGTTGAAGGATAGTGTTTGGGTGAACTTTGGTCCAACAAAGCGGGTTAGTAATACCGAAACGTATAAAAACGGAGCGCTTAACGGAAAGAAGATTATTTTTTATGTCCCTACGGATATCAATGATAAATCGAGATTAGCTGCGGCAGTCTATAATTATGTTGATGACACATTGCAGGGCGATTTCAAGGAGTTATTTGAAAATCAGACCATTATGCGAACAGGACAATATTCAAAAAATAAAAAAGTTGGTATGTGGATTTCTTATCATCCGAATGGGAAAAGAATGATGCTGACCAAGTATAGAAAAGGGCAGCGGCATGGCTGGTGTTTGGCGTATGATAAAAAAGGAATCATGTCGAATCGGCAGTATTACTATTATGGCCAATTACTTGAAGGTGAGAAGCGCGACGCCAAAATTGCTGAACGAAAAGCAAAGGGAGTTGGTCCGTATGAATAGATTTTTTTAATATTTCAGAATGTAATACCAACCTTTTATCATTATATTCGTTATTAAGTAAGATGAATAGATTTATTATATACATATTCTTCACAGTGATTTGTTCACTTGTTTTTGTTTCTTCTTGCAAGAAGGAAGAGCCGGCACCATTATTTCATTTCGAGTATTTTGGTCTTACAGAAGGGCGTTTTATCGTTTATGATGTTGTAGAAATACGACATGATGACCAGGCAGTGACTTTACACGATACAATGCGTTATCAATTGAAGACTTTATGGGGTCAAACTTATATTGATAATGAGGGACGTGACGGGCGAGAGTTTTTAAGATACACTAGAGCCGCTTCTTCAGATGCTTGGATGTTATCTGATATTTGGTATGGTTTAATAGACGGGAATAGAGGAGAGCTTGTCGAAGAGAATCAGCGACGAGTAAAACTTGTATTTGCACCAACTTCTCAGAAAGAATGGGATGCTAATTCATTTAACCTTGACGAACCTTTAGAATGTTTTTACGATAACATTCATAATGAATATTCTGACGGAACGAATTTCTTTGACTCTACAATTACAATAGAACAAGGAGATGAATCAAATGGAATTGATACGATTCGTAAGTTTGAAGTTTATGCCAAAAACATTGGCCTTGTTCATTTATTCTCAAAAGACAATGATTATCAATTTACACCTGTTCCACAAAACGGAAAAGAGTTGTATTACACCTTCGTTTCTTCAGGCATTGAATGATGCCATTCTGAAAAATCACACTTATTTTTAATTCAATTGACACATTAATGCTAATTTCGTCTAAATATGAGAATAGCGTTACTTTCTGTTTTTTATCCGTATCGAGGAGGAATTGCTCAGTTTGGTGCTATGTTATATCGCGCTCTAGAAAAAGACCATGAGCTGAAAGCATATACTTTTTCACGACAGTACCCAAATATTCTATTTCCCGGCTCGTCTCAGTATGTGAACGAAAAGGACCACGCAGATGAGATTCCTGCAGAACGATTGTTGGATTCTGTTAATCCAATAACATACCGCAAAACAGCAAAAGAAATAAATCTTTTTAATCCAGATTTATTCATCAGTCAATATTGGATGACTTTTTTCGGCCCCTCAACAAGTGGGGTTCAAAAACGATTAAAAAAAGGAACCAAACGAATTAGTATTCTGCACAATGTTATTCCTCATGAAAAAAGATTTTTTGATGGATACGCAAACAAGAGATTTTTAAAGGAAAATGAAGGTTTTGTTGTGATGAGTGACATAGTAGAAAGAGATCTGTTGTCTGTTTTACCAAATGCAAAATACATACGAATAGATCATCCTGTTTATTCTCAATTTGGTGCGAGAATTGAGAAAAGTAAAGCCCGTGATAATTTAAAGTTGGACAACAATAAGAAGTATTTACTCTTTTTTGGGTTTATCCGCGAATATAAAGGGCTGGATTTATTACTAGAATCATTAAGCCACTTACCCAAAGATTATGAGGTGATTGTTGCGGGAGAAATATATGGTTCGTTTGATATATATCAGAAAATTATAGACAATAATAGTCTGCAAAGTCGAGTACACTTATTTAACGAGTATATTTCAGATGATGAGGTAGGCGTTTACTTCTCAGCAAGTGACGTATGCGTTTTGCCTTATAAAAATGCTACACAAAGTGGGATTACAGCCATTTCTCACCATTTTGATTTGCCAATAGTAGCGACTGATGTTGGAGGTTTGAAAGAAACAGTAAAGCACAATGAATTGGGCTGGGTTGTTGACCCTAATGTTAAAAGCTTGACAGAAGGCTGTTTAACTATCTTTGAAAACGACCGATTAGCGCTCTTTTCAAAGAATATTCAGCAGCATAAAAAGCAGAATTCTTGGGAGAACTTCGCCGAACGAATTATCGCCTTTTCACAAACAGTTTGACACTAGAAAGTGAGCCACATGATTTTATTCTTGAATACGAAGGAAAAACCCTTAAATTACCTACCGATAATATTGACTTTAATAAAGGTAAAGTCTATATTTGCAGGCTTAATTAATAATAAACTAATTTACGAAAATGCGTAATAAAGGATTTTTTTGGTTTTTAACCATTTTGTTGACAGTGATCTGTGTGTATCAACTATCATTTACATGGGTTTCTATCAACGTAGAGCAGAAAGCGGAGAAAGACGCAATTGCTAGCGTTGCTGAATTAATAGAGCTTGCAGAGCAAGGGGATACGTTGCAAATTTTGCCTAATGGAACGAAAGTAAATTTCAATGATCCTGAAGCAGAAGAAATTGCAAAAGCAGCTTTTATTAATGAGATATTGAAGGAGAAAGCTGAATCACCAGTTCATCCTATTTTTGGTTCTACATTTAAGGATGTTAAAAAGCGAAGTTTGGCTTTTGGACTCGATTTAGTTGGTGGTATGAGTGTAACGATGGAGATATCAATTCCTGAGTTAATTCGTAATTATGCTAGAAACCCAAGAGATGCTCAATTTAGAAGAGTGTATGATGCGGCTTCGAAAGAATACAATTCAAATGGTGGGGATTTCATTACTATTTTTATTGAACGTCACAATGCATTGAACAAAGAAACACCATTAGTACGTTTATTTTCAATAACGGATATTGACGCACTTGGGATGAAGTCTTCAGATGAAGATGTAGAAGATTTTTTGAGAGAGAAAGAAAAAGTTTCAATGGGTGGTGTCGCTGAGATCATGGAGCGCAGAATTAATCAATTTGGTGTTGCTCAACCTAATATTCAAATTGATCCGAATACCAATAGATTGTATATTGAGCTACCAGGAGTGCAAGATGAGAAAACAGTCGAGGACAAGTTGGTTGCAACTGCAAACCTTCAGTTTTTTGAAAATTATTCGTACAATGAAATCGGAGCCCAATGGCAGCAAGCGGTTATTTTATCTGCTCAAACTGAATTGGATGATGTTGAAGAGCCTGAGAGCAATGCAGATTCAACAGATATTGTAGTGGAAGGGGACACAGCTAGTTTAGAATTAGAATCTTTAGACTTAGAGTCCTTAACAGAAGAAAAAACGACAGGACTAGGCTCTTTATTGAGCGGTGTATATCAGTATGCAATGGCTTGTAAATCATCCGATAGGATTTTAGTAGATAGAATTTTAGATCAAGATAATATTAAAACTATTTTCCCTGAAGATCTCAAGTTTATGTGGTCTTCAAGTAAGGAGACGATTAATAGTGAGACGAAAGAAAAAGGTTATTATTTATACGCAGTTAGGATTCCTTCAAGTGGGAAAGCTGAAGTTGGTGGGAAAGATATTAAAAATTCTACTACAGGATATGATCAAGAAGACGGTGAAATAACTGTGGATCTTGAAATGACAGTAGAGGGTGGAGACAAATGGGCACAGATGACTCAAAATAACATTGGCAAGACCATTTCAATTACAATGGATAATGTTGTCTATTCTGCTCCGAATGTTCCTGAAGCAATTACAGGAGGGAGAACACAAATATCAGGAAACTTTAATATCACTGAAGCAAAAGACCTTTCTGGTTTATTGAACGGTGGTTCATTACCTGCACCAATTGTTGTTAAAGAACAAACACGTGTGGGACCTACAATTGGAGCGGAAAATTCTCGTTCAGGTTTAATGTCATTTGGATATGCATTGTTATTAGTGTTTGTTTACATGGTTTTCTATTACGGTAAGGCAGGAGTTATTGCTGATATCGCATTGTTTGCAAACATCTTGTTTATTTTCGGTTCGTTAGGTTCTTTTAGTGCCGTGTTAACTTTAGCAGGAATAGCAGGTATCGTTCTTACAATCGGTATGGCGGTAGATGCCAACGTACTTATTTTTGAGAGAATTAGAGAGGAGCAAGCGTCAGGGAAAGATCTTAAATCGTCAATTGATACTGGGTTTAAGAAAGCACTTTCTTCTATTATTGATGCGAATGTTACGACGCTTCTTACAGCAGTTATTCTGAAATCATTTGGTTCTGGACCGATAGAATCATTTGCGACAACATTAATCATTGGTATTTTCACATCTGTATTTGCTGCTTTAGTGATAACAAGAATGTTAATGCTTTGGAGAATTAAAGCTGGAAAGAGCATCAGCTTTGAAACGAAAATGACCAAAGGAGCATTTAAGAATTTCAATATCAACTTTGTTGGTAAACGTAAAATGTTCTATGTGGTATCTGGAATATTGGTAGCCGGTTCATTGTTTGCGTTATTCTCTAAAGGGTTAAATCCTAGTGTAGAATTTTCTGGAGGTACCTCTTATGGAGTCAAGTTTGATAAAGCTGCAGGTCAACATCTAGATTACGTTAAGGGTAATTTGGAAAAAGAGTTTATTGAATCAGATGGTAAAGTTGCTTCGATTGAGTTAAAAACGAAGTCAAATAATTTCTACTTAGAAATAACAACGAACTACTTATTATCTCAGGCAAATTCAAATGAAAAAATTAAGACAGCATTAAAACAAGGTCTTAATAATAGTAACTCAAAAGTAGGTGGTTATACTATTATGGAGTCAAGAAGTGTTTCTTCTTCAGTTTCGGAAGAGTTAGTTTCCTCATCTACCTTGGCTATTATACTTTCTTTATTTGTCATTTTCGCTTATATATTACTCCGATTCGGAAGATGGCAGTATTCAACAGGCGCTATCGTAGCGATGTTGCATGATGTTGTTCTTGTATTAGGTGCTTTTGCTTTATTGCATGGTGTATTACCATTTAATATGGACATTGATCAGGCGTTTATCGCAGCGATCTTAACTGTAATTGGTTACTCAATAAATGATACTGTAGTCGTTTTTGATAGAATACGTGAAGATTTAGGTTTACATAAAAATGTAAAAGAAGAAGATCAAATCAATAGTTCGTTGAATTCAACTTTATCTCGTACAATTAATACATCGATGACAACTTTTATAGTGTTATTGATTGTGTTCTTATTTGGTGGTGCAGCAATTCAAGGGTTTATTTTCGCCTTGATGATAGGTGTTATAGTTGGTACGTATTCTTCATTATGTATCGCAACTCCAATTTTAATTGACTTCTCAAGAAACAAATTGAAAGAAGATACGCAAAAGGCTATTGAAAAGAAAGAAGCAGATGAACTAGCTGCTCTTGAAACTGAAAAAGCATAAACATAAACACTTTAAGATAAGATATAGAGACCGTTCCTATTTATAGGAGCGGTTTTTTTTGTCGTAAAATACCTGCCAGATGTTTTATTCATTATATAAGAGAAGAAGTGTTTGAAGGAATTATTTTAGTCGTGATAATTGGGAATTGGATTAATTCTCTTCTAAATTCTATTCAACTACTTCAACTTCTCGATAACATAGTCCTTGTTGTTTCTCATGAACAAACTTAATATTGTCTTTGCGTCTTTGTCTTCTTTCTGAAAAGTGATGAATTGTTCCCAATTTGTTGATTTTTGTCGATTAAAATGGAATGGTGCATAACCATAGCCAGCGAGTGCTCCATTTTTTATCAATATTAAACTTCTTTCTTTTCGATCTCGGCCTTTATCTAATATATAAAAAGAAGCTCCTTCAAAAGATAATTTGTTAATAACGTTTTGGCATTTTTGGTTATAATCCTCGCTTGATTCTTTTTGAACACAAGCTCCTTTGCACTGCTTAACGGTGAATTGAAAGCATGATCCTGTGGATGTGAATAAATCGCACATTTTTTGACAGAGAGAATATTTTTCAACCATTTTTTCCATGTAACTCACACTTTCTTTCTTTGTTGAAAATGAAATCAATGGAATTTCAGATAGTTTTGCCGTTTGACCTATATAGAATCGAGTATAATTATTTCTGTCGATGTAATGAAAAAGCCCGAATGAAGAACGACTTCTTTTCAAGGATCTATTGTACATCGGTTGATATTGTTTAATTTGTTGTGATTCTTCCAGAAAGGCAATGAGTTCAGAGCCTGTTAATTGAAATTCAATTCGAGCGATCTCTTTCTGCATCTGTAAACCTTTTTTTGTCTTAAGGTTTCTTAAATGTTGCTCAATTCGTTTTTTTATGTGAATACTTTTACCAATGTATATCAATTGATTCAATTCGTTATAAAACTGATAGACTCCAGTTTTATTTGGGATTGTGTCTAAAGTGTCAATGTTCAAAGACGGATGTAATCGCTTTGGGTTTAATTCCTCTTGAATGAATGTTGACAGGTTATTAGGGTCTTTCTGATAAATTAAAGCAAATAATTCTGTCGTTGCCAATGCATCTCCAGCAGCACGATGTCGACCTTTTAACTCAATACCAAGGCTACGAGTTAATTTACCTAAGCTGTATGAGTCATGACCAGGAATAACAATACGTGAAGTTCGCACCGTACATAAGTGGGGTCTTCGATAATCAAAACCAAGAGATCTAAATTCTGAGCGAATAACACCGTAATCAAACCCTACGTTATGCGCTACAAAAACACAGTCTTTGGTGAATTCTATTATTTCTTTGGCAACTTCAAAAAAACGAGGCGCCGTTTCGACCATTTTATCTGAAATGCCAGTTAGATTAACAATAAATGGAGGAATAGGGATATCTGGATTCAACAAACTTGAGTATTCATCAATAATTTTCTGGCCATCATGTTTATAGATAGCTATTTCCGTGATTTTGGAGTTTTTTGGACTTCCTCCAGTAGTTTCGATATCGCAAATACAATAGTGCATGTACAAATTTAGTTATTTCAACGTTTTTAGACCTTTAGAATTGACTCTTTTACCGTTAATAAAATATCTAGCCGTTCTCACATAAAAACTACTATCTTTGTTTTAATAAAGAAGACATGGATAAGAAGACACAATTTAAATTCCGATTTCTATTAGGGGTGCTAATAATTGGAGGAGTTTTTTTTCTTTCATTTCGTTATTTAATGAAGGGCCCTCCTTTTTTGAAAGTATTAGCGATTGGTTTAGTTATCGGAACATGCTATTTTGTAGTGCAGGATTTAATTAATAAAAATAAAAATAATAAAGAAGAATTATGAATGATTTTAGACAACAAATGCCAGATTTTAACATTGATCCAAAAAAACTTGGGAAATATGTAATGATTGGAGTAATAACCCTAATTGCTATAGTGATGTTCTTAATGTCATGGCAGGATGTTGAGCCAGGAGAAGAAGGTTTTGTTTATCGGCCTTATGGAAATGGTGTAGATACTAAAATTTCTTACAATGAAGGGACCCAATTTATTGCTCCATGGAATGAGATGATTACCTATAATGTCCTTCAACAATCAAATACTTATCAATCCACGGTAATGGATAAAAATGGTACAGATATTACAGTAGAGATTGCAGTAAATTATTCTGTTCAAAGAGGTAAATCGGCAGAGTTACATTTGCAATGGGGAACTGGGTACGTTACTTTTATTGATGATAAATCTCAAGGTGCAATTAAGGATGTTATCGGAAAGTATAATTATGAAGAAGTTTATAGCACCAAAAGAAACGCATTAGAAGGAGAAATAGTTAAAAAATTGACCGAAGAGTTTAGAGAAAATCACCTGGTTCTTGAATACATCGAAATTAAGGATGTTGATTTACCGTCTAATATTGCACAAGAGATTGTGAATAAGGAAACACAAAAGCAAAAAAACCTTACAGCAAAAGAAACTCAAAAAGAGCAAGAGTATTTGGCGAATGCTAGAATTGAGAAAGCAAGAGGAGATTCATCATTAGTCGTTTCTGCCCGATTTAAGGCTGAAGCAATACAACTGGAGGCATCGCAAATTGCGAAGAGCCCAGCTTATATTGAGTTGAAGAAATGGGAGAAATGGGATGGAATTGGTTCTCCTTATGGTGAGTCAAATGTATTTGGAGAAGGTGTTTCTGTCTTTAAAGGATACAAATAAGCTCAATAAATTTTTTAATAAAAACAGGCGCAGGTAATTTTACCGCACCTGTTTTTTTTATGCCTCTAAATTGGCTCAATGATCAATATTTACTAATTATAGCTTTAAAAGAGTATCAGGACAATTACCTGCGAGATTCTAATTTTCTTCTTTTTTGTTCTTTGATAATTAGTGATAATTCTCTGGATGTTTGTCCAGCAACTGAAGTGTTCTCTTCTGCTCTTCGAATCAAGTAGGGTAGAACCTCTTTAATCGGGCCATATGGAACATATTTTGCAACGTTATAATTTTTATGAGCTAGATTATAAGAAATATGGTCACTCATACCAAGAAGTTGAGCGAAATACACGCGATTGTCATCTGATTTTATATTGAATTCAGTCAATAATGCGGTAAGAATAATTGCACTTTCTTCGTTGTGAGTACCTGCGCATAGAGATACGGTATCAATGTTCTCAATGGCAAATCGGAGTCCAGCATTAAAATCATTATCTGTTGCTTCTTTACTTGCTTGAATAGGAGATTTATATCCATTTGCTTTAGCACGGGCTCGTTCTTTCTCCATGTATGCTCCTCGAACGAGTTTCATGCCTAATTTATACCCATCTCTTTTTGCTTTTTCTAATTCATTCTTGAAAAAAATTAAGCGGTCATAGCGATAGAGTTGTAGTGTATTGAATACAATTGCCGCTTTCTGGTTGTATTTCGCACTCATTTGTTCTGCTATAAGATCTATAGCATCTTGAATCCATGTCTCTTCAGCATCAATAAATATAGGCACATTGGCTTCGTCAGCAGAAGCGCAGATAGCATCTACTCGTTGAATAAGTTTGGTGTAGTTTTCAGTATAACCTTCCGTTAATTTATCTATCCCTTGATTTGCTTTTTCCAGCATGTTGAAATCGCAAATACCTGAAATTTTAAATACGGCAAATGGTGTTGAAGAACTTTCTTTCGCTTTGCGAATAGTTTTGATGATTTCATTTACAGTAGCGTCAAAATCTTCTTCGTTCGTTTTACCTTCAATACTATAATCGAGTATCGTTTTTATATTGAATTCAGCTAATTCTTTCGAGGTTTCAGAAGAATCAGTTATTGATATTCCACCACAAAACTGCTTGAAGATTGTACGTTTAATGATGCCATCAATTGGTAATCGGAGTTTAAGGGCAATAATAGTAGCCCATTTGCCAAACTTAACCATTCCTTTTTTCGAAACCATTTTGAATAACCAATAGGCACGTTTCAAGTCCTTTGTTGATTTACTTTTAAAGGCTATCTCTGTATTTTCGAATGAAATCATGTTACAAAAATAACTGCTTTTAAGAAATCTAACTTATTCAATCAAACTTTATTTTCAATTAATTACATTTGAAGTAAAATCAATCTTCTATCAATGAATTATATTGACGCAACCGATTACAAATTAGAAGTAGGTAACATTGAAAAATCTTCATTTTCTGAATTGTTAACTTCTTATGAAAATTGTAAAAAGGTCATTATTGTTGATGAGAACACACATCAGTTTTGTTTGTCTTATTTGATTACTACCTTCTCCGAATTATCTAAAGCTGAAGTTGTCATGATTCCAGAGGGGGAGGAGAATAAACAAATGGAGATAGTATTCAGTGTTTGGGAGGCACTTACTGAATATGATGTATCCAGAAGTGATCTCGTGATTAATCTAGGTGGTGGAATGGTAACAGATATGGGTGGTTTTATTGCTTCTTGCTTTAAGCGAGGACTTGCTTTTATCAATATTCCAACTTCATTGTTAGGAATGGTTGATGCTTCCATAGGAGGTAAGACTGGTATTAACTTAGGACATTTTAAGAATCAAATCGGAGTGTTTTCAAATCCGCAAGCTGTTTTTATTGACATCAAATTTTTGAGCACATTGCCAGAAGAAGAGTTCATGAGTGGTTATGCCGAAATGCTTAAGCACGGATTGATATCGAATAAAGATTTATTTGAAACGATAGTGAAGCAAATGGAGCAACCCACGAAATTAGATGAGAATTTGTTACTTGATATAATTACTGTGAAAAATGAGATTGTAAAGAAAGATCCGCTAGAAACAGGACATAGAAAGCTACTTAATTTTGGCCACACGATTGGACATGTGATAGAAGGACATTACATGGAAACAATCAACTTATCTCATGGACATTCAATTGCACTTGGTATGCTAATGGAAGCTTTTATATCTATGAACCATTCATTACTTAATGAGGAAATGTACAATACAATTGAGAAATCAATAATGCTCTATTTTGCTTTCCCAAAGTTTTCTGATGAAGACATAAAAAGTATGATTTCAATGTTGTCTAACGACAAGAAGAATAAGCATGGAAAAATAAGCTGCTGTTTGTTAAGTGATATTGGGGAATGCACGTATGACAATGTTGTCACGGAAATTATTTTCACAGAAACCTTTTTACACTTTAAGAGTCTGCAAGTGAATTTAAATTAAGCTTTAATATTCATGAGTTTAATTTTTATTTTCTCTAGCTTTAATATCGTTTCACTGTGATTTTTCAATTCCACAGCATTTTCACTAGAATAATTTGTGCTTTTTTCACGCAATGCTTTCTTTGCTCCATCTAAAGTATAGCCTTTAACTTTAACAAGAGTGTAGATTTTGTCAATTTTTACTATTTCTTTGGAAGTGAACAAACGATTTCCTTTCTTGTTCTTTTTCGGTTTAACTGTTGGGAATTCTTTCTCCCAAAATCGAATCAATGAAGTGTTGACATCAAATATCTTAGCAACTTCTCCAATGGAGTAGTACAACTTCTTCAGTTCCGCTTCATTAATTTTTGACAAGTTCTTAATAGTTAGATGCCGAAGATAACTAAATTTTGAGAAACTAAAGGGCTTTCGGGTTGAAGAGTTATTGGTTTATTTCTAAATAGAAATAAAAGAATAATTGTTATTTAATTCAGTACAACTGATTATGTTTTGGAATGTCTATTCCTTAAGTGCCAAATTAAGTAAAGAATACAAATGGCAAGTAAAGCAATCCCGAAAGAAAAGGCAAAGGGGATTGATTCAATATTATTGTCGTAGATAAATAATGTGCTTCCAGATCCGAGCATAATACCCAATTCTAAAGCGATAAAAAGAGTGCCTGCGCCTACACCTCTTCGATGCTCCGGAGAAAGGTCTGCAGTCCATGCAAAGAGAGTCGGACTATTTATTCCTGTCGCGATTCCAAAAATAATTGCAGCAAATGTGAACATCACAATCTCTGTAGAAAGAGCAAGTAATACAATGCTAATTAGCATTATACTGATACCAATCAGAAGTGTCTTTCTTCTACCAATTCTATCCGACAAACTACTGGCAAATAAACGTATGAAAATTGTTGATAGAACATAGAAACCAAAAAACCATCCTTTGTTCGGCTCTCCAAAAAACACACTCATTTCTGGAGTTAAAACAAAAATAATTCCGGAAGACGTAACGGACAGAAGCATAACAATAGAAGCCGGTATAACGGTTGGTTCAAAAACATCATTTAAGCGGATTGATAAGAGAGATAACTTGAATTTTACTGGATTTGGAAGTGTTTCTTTTATAAAACAAATTAAGATCAAGGAAATTAGTCCAAATGCGGATGCAATGAGAAATAAGGCAGTTAGCCCAAATGATAAGGTAATTGTTGAAGCGATAAACTGACCGGTCCCAAAACCAATAGAAATAAAAACTCCCCAGACTCCCATTCCTGCTCCTCTTTTCTCTACAGGTAAAACGTCAGTTACTAAAGCTGTCGCTGCAGTAGGAAAAAAACCAGCTCCAGTTCCATGCATAAATCGTAAAAGTAAAAAATAGAAAACGACTTCAACAATTGGATAAATAAGTAATGCAATAACACTCATCGCTATTCCGAAAATCATTACTTTTTTTCGCCCAATAGTATCCGCTAATTTCCCTGAAAAAGGTCTAACAAGTAAAGCTGCTACTGAAAATAAGAGAATGATTAAACCTTTTTGGTTTTCGCCTCCCATCATAGTAATGTAATCATTGAGCTCAGGCAGAATGAGGTTGAAGCTAATCATAAAGAAAAGCAACGAGAAGCAGATTAGCCAAAAATTGTTAGAATATCCAAATTTCACGCAACAAAACTACTTCTATTTACGTCTTATAAGAAATAAATAGAAGTAAAATGAAGTTAATTTTAGGAATCGTTGTTTCGTCAGCATTAGTGTTAAGTTGTTCTTTTGAAAATTCAGAATTATCAAAAAACAAGAGGGTAACAAGCCTTTCTCAAGAAAAGGATACATTGAAGGTAGTAAAGACAGATAGTGAATGGCGAAAGCAGCTGACACAAGAGCAGTTTTATGTCACCCGAGAAAAAGGAACAGAAGGGTCTTTTACAGGCGAGTATTGGGACAATCATGATGTTGGTATATACGAGTGTGTTTGTTGTTCAAATAAATTATTCGATAGTAATACAAAATTTCGTTCAGGTACAGGTTGGCCAAGTTTCTATCAACCGGTCAATTCAAATAATGTTGATGAAATTGCAGAAGTTTCCTTTGGGATGAAACGAACAGAAGTTGTCTGTTCAGTTTGTGATGCACATTTAGGTCATATTTTTAATGATGGACCAAAGCCAACAGGTCTTCGTTATTGTATTAATTCTGCATCATTGAAATTTATTTCTAAAAAATAACAAAATCTTAATTACTTTTAGAATATGATAAAGAACGCAACTTTTGGAGCAGGATGTTTTTGGTGTGTTGAAACTTGTTTTAAAGACATTAAAGGTGTCTTGACAGTTATAGCTGGATTTTGTGGGGGAGACCCAGAACGTTCATCTTATGAAGAAGTTTGTTCAGGTACAACTGGACACGCGGAAGTAGCAAGAGTTCAATTCGATGATTCAATAGTTACATTTGATAAATTATTGGAAATGTTTTGGTACGCACATGATCCAACTCAACTTAATCGACAAGGGAATGATATTGGTTCTCATTATCGTTCTGTGATTTTTTATCATTCTGATGAACAAAAAGATAAAGCTCAGTTTGCAATGTCAGAATTTACTCGAAATGAAATTTGGCCAAAGCCAGTAGTAACTGAAATTTCACCAGTTTCAACTTTTTTTCCAGCAGAAGATTATCATAAAGACTATTACTCTAAAAACTCTGATAATATGTATTGTAATTTAGTCTTACGACCTAAGGTTGAAAAATTCAAAGAAGTATTTAGAGATTTATTAAAATAAAAAAAGGCTACTCATTTGAGTAGCCTTTTAAATATTTGAGAAGAATTGAATCTACTTCATTTCATCATGCTTTACCTCTTTCTTAGCTTTCATTTCTTCTAACATCACTTCGTATTTCACAAATTGATCAGCTGTTAAAATGCTTTTCATTGCATTCTTATAATCGGTCTTATTTCCTTCGATGAATTCTTTTTTCTTTTCTCTCGACATTGAATCATCTTCAATAATTGCTTTGATTTTTTCAGTGACCTTCAAACTTAAAACCTTAACACGTTCTACTTGATTTTCCGTTAGTTCAAGCTTATCTGTTAAAAGTTTAGTCCTTTTTTCAGCTTGCTTTTTCGGGTCAATATTCTTGCGCTCCTCATTGAATTCTTTCAGCTTAGCTAATTGCTGATCAGTAAGAATTTCTTTTATCTGATCTCTATTGGCTTTACCAGCTTCTTTAATTTGAGTTTTTTGAGCTTCTTCATTAATTGATTCATCAGCTTTTATTTTTTTCTTTAGAGTAATGAATTCAACAGTCAAAGTTTGAATCTTATCTGCTTGCTCTTTAGATAAATCTATTTTCTCTGTTAACTTCTCCACTTTCTTCTCTGCAACTTCTTCAACAGACTTTTTTTGCGCGAAAACAACTGAAGTTGAAAGCAGTGCTCCTACCAATAATAATCTCATTATCTTCATAATTTAAAATTTTAATGTTCTCCGTTTAGACCACTTAAAAACTAAATGGTTTAATATATAGATGTAAAAATAGCTGAAAAGTTGCTTTTAAACTCAAAAAAAGCAATAATTTAGAGGATATGATGTATAAAGCAATATTGTTTTTCACACTCGTTCTGCTTATCTCTTGTGGGCCACTAAGAGATATTAATGGAATTAAAGATGGAACGACAATGAATCTTTCAAGAAAAGGTTTATCTGAAATTCCAGTGGAAGTATTTGAAAACAAAAATTTGAAAGTGCTTAAATTATATGGAAATAATATCAAAGAAATTTCTGAAAGAATAGGAGAGCTGGTCAACTTAGAAAAGTTGTATATCGGAAGAAATGACCTAAGTTCATTGCCAAAAGCGATTGGTAATCTTAAAAAATTGAAAGTTTTATCTGCTCAATACAATCGTATTGATTCATTACCTAATTCCATTGGAGACCTTGAAAATTTAGAGGAATTAATATTAAATCAAAATACATTAATCACACTGCCAAAGTCGATTGGAAAACTTAAAAAGCTAGAAGTCTTAAAATTAAATATCAATTATTTGGAACGCATTCCAGAGGAAATCGGTGATTGTGAGAAATTACAATTTATTTATTTGAACCGTAATAATTTAGTAGAGTTACCTAAATCGTTGGTAAATCTCAGATTGTTAAGAGAGTTGTATGTCGCAAATGCCGGAGCTATGGTGTATTTGCCAGAAGAATTATGTGATTTGCGTTATTTCGAAACCCTTGAAATCGACTTTATAACTGTTGTTCCAAATTGTTTGATCGTTCAACGTACTGGAAGATTGAATATAATTCAAAGGTGATCTCCTAATTTAATTAAAAACCACGTTCTATTTTGTTAAATAAGGAGTACAGAATTGGATTTCCAGCTCTAATTTTTATTTCGATATTATCAATTATAAAATTTGATTTGCTTTTGTTCCAAACAAACACTTTGAGCATTGTATTCGAACCAATCTCCGAGATATCAGAAAGCTTAATAGACTGCATTATTAGTTTCCAATCAGTATTCTTTATTGGGATTGCCAATTCTTTTAATGATGCTGCACCCCAGTAAATTTCATCTTCATTATTGCTCAGTATCGCAACTAATAATAGTTCATCTGTACTGTCTGGTCCATTAACCTTCATTGATAGATCAATGAAATTATTTTTATGCATGACAAAATCCCCCAATTTAAATTCGCAAGATGGACCATATTCGGAATCTGGATCCATTTTATAATTCTGGTTAGAGGTGTCAATTTTACTTGGACTAATATTTAACCAAGGAGAATCATTTGTACCTTGAAATTTCTGAGAGCAAACAAGATCCGAGATGGAATTTGGAGAAGATTTCTTTGTGAACCAGTAATTAGAACCTCCGATGAAATTTTCTTGTTTTTCAAATTTAGGGTAGTGGTAAGCAATTATTGGAACCGTAAGTGGATTATTAGAAGAAGTGACGCCTAAGAACACCTCTAACCCCTGTTCAGATGAAACTGCGATGTAATCATTAAACTCTTGTAGACTTTTAAAATCATTCATTTCCATATAGTTTGGGCTTAGGAATTGTTTGTTTTTATAGTATTCCGTAATTCTATTATGAGAATCGATGATTTTGATTGATTTTTCCGACGTTTCATCACAGGCAATAATTATTTTCTCAAATTCAGATTGGTAAAAGAGTGAGTAATGTTGTCGATTTATGATTAATCCTGAGGTGTTTGTAAGAAGAATTAGGCCAACAACAATGCCGTTAAACCGGTTGGATTTTAGCTTAATATTGCCAAAAAGAATCATTAAAAGAAATGGGAAACTAAATAGAAGCACAGAGAATTGTAGCACCGCACTGTAATAGATTGAATAATAATACCCAATCGCTATTGGTAGAAAAAACCAAATAGTAAATAGAATGTAGGAACGTACTTTAAAGTCAATCCACTTGAACTTGCAAACTCCGAGTAAAAATAGGCCAAGAGCAACCAGAAGAGACAGGTTCGAGAAATTAAACAAATAGTAGATGAAATTAAAAATAAACGTTGGTTTAGGTTTCGCTAACCACATCTCAACTCCTCCAAACTTAAGTTGTTCAAGTAAAATTGATACATGAGGAAGGTAGAGTAAGAGAACTAAAACCCCAAGTAAAAAATACTGAACTAATTTTGTTTTAGGAATTAAAAATAAGCCTGAAACTCCTACGATTGTAGCAAAGAGCATGCTGAAATGATGATTGTACGTGCAAAGTGATGCAAATAAAACGAAGAGTAGGCCGTTTTTCCAGAAATGTACATCAGATTGTTTAATAAGTTTCCCAAAATAATAGACCATTAATAAAGCAAAGAATAATCCACTGATGTAAGGCCGAGTAATTTGACTATACATGACAGTAAACTGCATTGTTGCAAAAAATGAAATGGAAATTAATGCGACTGTTTCATTGTACCAAAATTTCGCAATTAGGTACATTAAATAAACAGAAGCAATCCCCATAAGTGTGAATGGTAATTTAATTGACCATTCATGGATACCAAATAATTGCACCCAGTAATAAAGGAAAACTTGAACACCAGCTGGATGACCATCAACTTTCACCCCTTGATCAATCAGTGTTTGAAAATCAGGAAAATTTGTTCGAAACAGCGCACTAAATTCATCATGCGTAAATGGAATTTCAAAATAATTATAGAAACGCAAAACAGCAGCAACTATCATTATAATGATAAGCAGAGATCGGTTAGTTAACTTCATTCTTCCCTTTGTTAAGACTAAAGGTAAATGTACTGCCCACATCTACGGTACTTCTAACAGTAATTAACTGCTCATGAGCTTCAATGATGTGTTTTACAATAGCTAATCCTAGACCTGAGCCTCCCTCGTTTCTGTTTCTACTTTTCTCTACACGATAGAAGCGTTCAAATAAACGTGGAATTTCTTCAGGGTCAATTCCTATTCCATTATCAGATACTTCTATTGAAATGATATCGTCAATTTGAAAAAAACGAATTTCGGATTCCCCTCCTTCATTACCGTAATTAATAGAATTATTTAATAAGTTAAAAAGGACTTGATTAATTTTATTTCTATCGGCTTTAACCATTACACTATCAAATTTTTTCGCGAATTTCAATGTGATATTTTTCCGATTAGCTTTAAGTTCTAATGCATCAAAAACTTCTAAAACAAGTTCTTTAATATCAAATACTTTATATTCTAATGGATATTGTTTGGCTTCCATTTTAGTGATTTTATCCAAATCTTCGATAATTAAAGTCATTCTCTCCGTGGCCTTTGAAGCGCGCTCTAAAAAAGCACGATTTACATTTTCATCTTCTAATCCACCATCTAATAAAGTGAGTATATATCCCTGTATAGAAAACGCAGGAGTTTTTAATTCATGAGCTAAATTCCCAAGGAATTCTCTTCTAAATTCTTCTTGGTCTTTTAAGTTGATTATTTCTTGTCTTCTTTCTTCATTCCACTGAATTGATTCTAATTCTGCCTTTTGAATTTCGTCATCTTGAAGAGAAAATGTAAGTGGAGATTGAAACTGACCTTTTCGAATTGAGCGGTATAAAACTTTTAATTTATCTGTTAAATAGAGTTTGATTAATATATAGAAGGGAATAAAGCAGGATACAAAAGAAATTAGAAAAAACGCGAATAAGTGCCATCCTTTAATTTGAAGAAAGGAAATAAAAATAGAACTTATGGATGAAGTAATTATACTTCCCCAAAAGACAATGTATATTGATTTTATGTTTCTCACAATTCTTGATAAGTATATCCAACTCCTTTAATTGTACGAATATAGTGATTACCTAGTTTCTCTCTTAGTTTTCTTATATGTACATCAATTGTCCTTTCTCCAACGATTGAAAGATCTCCCCAAACATTATTCATTATTTGATCTCGAGTATATACTTTCCCTGGTTTACTTACCAGCAATTCCAAAAGTTCGAATTCTTTTTTTGGAAGTATAATAGGACCGTTAGTTGAATGTACAATAAATTGTTCTCTGTCTATTCGTATCGCCGATTCTTTAAATGTGGATTCATTGGTATTGAATCTTCGCAATACTGATTCAATTTTACTTAGTAACAGTCTTGGACGAATTGGTTTGTTAATGTAATCATCAGCTCCTGCTTCAAAACCAGCTATTTGCGAGTAATCTTCTGATCTTGAAGTCAAAAACACAATAAGTGGTTGTGTCAACTGTGCGTTTTATAAGCATTTTATTAATCCTATAGAAGTTGTTTCAAACGTGGCTGCTCCAAACGAAGTGCAGCCAATTAATGCAAGTCAAGCGGATGTTTATGGTCTGGAATTGGAAATGCGTAAGGCATTAGGTTTTAAATCGAAAGGACATATTAATTTTGTAGCAGGAGCTAACTTTACCTATGTTATTTCTCGAATTGACATGAATAATGTTAAAACAACCGTTGGAGAAATAGAATACACAGAGAAAGAGGTGAGACAATTAAATGCTAGAGAAGGTGAGGTTATTAGCGATTACCGTCCAATGTCTGGACAATCACCCTACATCATAAATGGTTTTCTTACGTTCAAAAATGATAGTTTAGGTCTAACGGTTAATGCATCTTACAATGTACAAGGAAAAAAATTAGCGGTAATTGGCGTTGGTGCATTACCAGATGTCTATGAACAACCTTTTCATAGTTTAAACTTGAAAGTTTCTAAATCAGTTGGTGCTTCTAAGAATTGGAAAGCTAGTATTTCTGCTAAAATATTTTATTGAGTAGCAGAGCGAAATATTATGAATCTTATGAGTCAGCACCTCAGATTTATGAATACTTCAATCAAGGAATGACTATTACCGGATCAATATCATATTTGATTCACGGAAAAGAAAGCAAATAATAATATTGAATAAAAAATCTCATTCAGCTGAATGATATTTTTTATTTTGCTTCAATAAATTTGTAACCAACTCCTTTAACAGTCTTGATATAATCTTCACCAATTTTTTCTCTTAGTTTTCTAATGTGAACATCAATTGTTCTGTCTCCAACAACAATGTCTGTTCCCCAAACCGTTTCAAGAATTACATTTCTGTCAAATACTTTTCCTGGTTTTGAAGATAGCAATGCTAATAGTGAAAATTCCTTCTTAGGCAAATGAATAACGACATCACTTTTCATAACTTCATATTTCTCCTTATTAATAATAAGGTCTGTATTATCTGTTGTAGAAAGTTCTATTAGACTCTGATTTCGTCGGAGAATTGCTTTTATTCGACTTATTAATAATTTAGGTTTGACAGGCTTCGTTACATAATCATCCGCACCTGCGTTAAACCCTGCTATTTGACTATAGTCTTCACTTCTAGCAGTGAGAAAACAGATAAGAATGTCTTTTGTTTCATTGTCAGCTTTCAATAATTCACATGCTTCAATTCCATCCATCTCTGGCATCATGATATCCAAAAGAATCAAATCAGGAATGTTTTTTTTAGCAATTTCAATTCCATGCTTTCCGTTTTCAGCGGTTAATATACCATAACCTTCCTTTTTTAAATTATAGGAGAGTATATCTCGTATATCTGCTTCATCATCGATAATTAGAATAGTTTCCATTTTGAATTATTTTTTCATGAGAATTCAGTTCAAATATAAGATTTCTCTTGAACTCTTAAACAGCCAAAGTGACGAGAATACATTGAAAGTGCCAAAAATGTTAAGTAAACATTTTGCGGTAATCAAAGACCTGCTGTGTCGAAGAAGAAATAAGTGATTAAATTGAAGTAATAACTTAATGAATATCTCTTTGATTCCAGAAAAAAAATAGGGTTAACAAAACTCTTTTAATTAATTTGGATAACAAGAAAATTACTTTAAATTTGTAATGTAGTAGTAGGTTAGTTTGATTATTGTAATGGGAGTTCAAGACGCTAGTCTTTTACTTCCATTCTTTTTTTAATCGTTTAATTCCCAAGAATAATCCATGTATTTTATTGCTGGATTTTTTAGTTTCTCGCTTCGGTATTTATTAATGAAACCAACAACAGAGCCTTCTTTTTTTGCAAAGTCATTTTTGTACCAATCAAAAAGAGAAGAAATTACAATTTCATTTGAATTTGAAAAGTTGTTTTTACTGAGATCTTCCAAGAAAGTCTTCGTTTGTCTTGTTAGTTGATAGTTTAATGAACTACTCATAAATGCAGTGTTTAATAGTTTAGGACATGATTCACTCGCGCAGTTTAATGCAAAGTGAATTCTGGGTTCATTGTATCTTGCTCTAATTTTCTTGTGCTCAATGTCGTTGAGACTTAAGTTTGCCCCCCCAAGTTTAATGAATTTACTATCCCATGGCTTAGCTGAAATCTTTGTAATTGATGCTATAGGATAATTTGATGCAACTAATTTTAATGTATACAAGTTATAGGCATTAATCCAATAGACGAGTTCTTCATTTTTGGACCAATTTTGTGTTGGGTAATTTTCTTCAAAGTCTTTAATTAATATATTTAAGTCACTAATGTTTGACTTAATTCGTGAATAATTAACTTTTCCATTTGAGTTAACATGCTGTGCTAAAAATTGAGAGAATAAACTATAATCATGAAAATTTTTGGCATTATCGAGTGCTTCGATAGTCTTCTTAATCGCTTCCGTATCCTCTACTAGTGCGGTAGAAACTTCAAGTGGCAGAGAGGGCGGTGTAGGAATAGACTCATTTTGTTGAGTTGTTTCTGTTTTTGGATGAGTCACAGTGAAGTCTTGCTTCTCTTCTATCCTTTGAATTTTTCCTTGAGTATTAATTTCTTGGTTCTTCAATTTTAGCTTATCAGTTTTTACTTCTGCAACATTCGAGGAACATGAATTAAAGACGAGTAAGGATATAAATGCAGTATATTTCATATATGTATTGACGGGATTCATTTAAGTTTCATACGAAGATTATCGAATAGATTTGTAATTATTCACCCAAATAGGATCAACAACATCTTGCATAATTTTCCAGAAGTTTGTGTCTAGAAAGTAATCACCATCTATGTGATCAATTCCATAACGTTTACTAAGGTATTTTTCTTGTCCTTGAGAAGGTTTATTGTATTTGTTGCTCCAACCGATGTCTGAATTGTGAACAAATGGAAATATTGAAAATCTAATTTTCCAAAGGGAATCCATCGGAACGCATCCCACTACTTTTTTCATTGTAATTGAATCCGTAAGAAGGGCGCAATCAATATTATTTTCCTTGAAGAAATCTATTCTTTGTGGGTTATAGATACTTGGCCAATGACCAGTGACAATTTTAACAAATGAGGCTTTATCTACTATCCTTTTCCGATTTAATGTTCGTCCATTGTATAAATAGCATACATATGATGTGATTTGAGAATTGGCACCAATTGAGACACGAACACCAAACACAGGACGAGAAGTAGTCTGCCAAATCACAGACGAGCTAATAATCCAAATAATAAATAGTAATAGTCGCAACATTACCTTAATTTACGAAAAAAAATGGAAAAGGTTAGTTTTCTCTTTTAAGTGTTAAAAGTCTAATAATTAATCTTCTGACGATGAAGATAACTACTTGTAAAACTCAATTTCACGATATTTTCATTATAGCTTAAAAAAAGAAATTAATAAGATGCCAGAAGCTAAAATTACCTTAATGCTTAATCAAAACGGTAAAATTCGTTCGGAGTAATACAA
The DNA here is from genome assembly GCA_905480355.1 of uncultured Flavobacteriales bacterium. GTDB lineage: Bacteria > Bacteroidota > Bacteroidia > Flavobacteriales_D > Crocinitomicaceae > UBA4466. The sequence goes on from CAJQQA010000175.1 coordinate 27,099, forward strand.
TAGTCTAGTTTAATGTCTCTGAAATTAATGTCTTCAACATCTGGCCCATACTCATCGAAAAGACTTAGGCCAATAAATTTACAACGAGGCGTGCATTTTTTTAAGAATCGATCATAATAGCCTTTGCCATAACCTACTCGGTTACCTTCTTTATCGAAGGCCAATAAAGGAACAAATATATAATCGAAATGTTCCGCTGCGATAACACGACCTTTCTTTGGTTCAGGAATACCATAAGGTGAAATCTCTAATTGATCTTCTGTTTCAAATAAAACTTGTTTTAAATCGTTGGTTTTCTCATTTATCTTTGGGATTGCAACGAGCGCATCAAATGACATCGCCTTCTCCCAAATTTTATAGGTGTTGATTTCTCTTTTGAGTTCAATTGGTAGAAATAAACTAATTTTCTTCTTTTCGAGTTGAAAGTTGCTAAAAATTGCTTTGCATATTTTCTCTGAAATATCTTCAAGCATTTTTGGCGACAAAGCTTTCCTTTTGTCCAAGTAGACTTTACGTAGTTCGTTTTTGGTCATTCTAAGTATTAAAGAAAAATAAAGATATAAAAACCAATCATATATTGATGCCATCTTAGGCGTTCATTTGTTTTCATTGATGATTGAAAGAATAAATCAGCCATTATATTTTAAATTTGGCAATAATTTAGTTTAACTAATTGTTTATATTCGCATCTCAAGAATAGAAACTAATTTTAACTTAAATGCTAAAAACTATTATTACTCAATCATTCATATGTCTCGCTATGTTAGGTTTTAGTCAAGAAGAGCCGATTGATGATATTGACAATTTTGAAGAAGGAGTAGTTGACGGGGTTGAGGAGATATATGTTGAAGATGCTTTTACTGGGTCAAGAATCATCAATGGACATTCAACTACTACACTTGAAAAGGGATCTTTAGAGGTTCGTATCGAACATCGATTTGGTGATTTTGCTGGGGTCAATGGAGGAACTCAACAATGGTTTGGACTTGATAATGTTGCCGATATTCGATTAGCTATTGAATATGGTATATCAAATAACCTTATGATTGGCCTTGGAAGAAGCAAAGGTTCAGGTACACCTTATCGTTCTTTGGTTGATGGAGTTTTAAAATACCGGGTTTTGCAGCAAAAGCGTTCTGGGATGCCAATATCACTTGCCGTTTCTGGATTAGCGACTTATACATATATGACAAAGTCTTCTGATTTAACTTCTGTATCTTCTTTTCCTAAAGAATCACATAGATTGGCCTATTCTTTGCAACTACCTATTTCAAAAAGATTTGGTAAAAGATTGAGTTTGCAACTTACGCCGGGATTTACGCATCGAAATTATGTTGCAGCCGATGATGAGAATACATTATTTAACATAGGAAGCGCGGTGAAATTTTCAGCTTCACCAAC
>CAJQQA010000176.1 GCA_905480355.1 uncultured Flavobacteriales bacterium
CCGTGAATTCTCTCCGTTTTATTTTCTTTTACATCAACCATCGGATACTTCATATTTGCCCAGTAGAATAGGCCGCCATAAATATTTTTAACATTAGTAAAGCCTTTTTTCTCAAGCATTTCTCCAAATGATTGACTTCTCACCCCAACACTGCAATACACAATAATTAATTTTGATTTATCAACGTTCTTAAGGTTTTTAATATTGGAACCGTCTAGATTCATTCGATTAGCATTTTCTATATGACCCACCCTAAATTCATCTTGACTTCTAATGTCTAAAAATAACGCATCTTTTTGTTGAACATGCTTGAGCGCATCTTCTATTGTTATTGTTGTGAAATCGTTGTAATACTTAACTAACATTTTTTTATAGTCATCAGATTGTCCAAATGTGCTTGAAGCAATCAGAATTATCAATAATGTTACTAATAGTTTCATAATCATTAATTTAATTAAATAACCTTACTTATTAAGGTTGACAAATTAACGTGTCAAAAGTCGGCGAATATCCAGCCCATATACCTAGAGCATCACCAGAAATATTGTTCGGAATATTTGTTGGGGTTGCAAATGGATTTCCAGCAGTGGAGAGTTGAATATATTTTTTCTCCAAAAATTCATAAACATTTTCATCAATCTTAGAAAACTTGATTACAATAGTATCACCAAGTTCATATAAGCCTGCATAATCATCTAAAACGCCATCTTCATAACCAAATGGATTGTCATAGAAAAAATCAAATGTCATTCCGTCAAAGAATTTATCATCAAAAACAGGACCAAAAGGTTCATCAAAATTAGCGTCCATAGGATTTCCGTCTATATCTAAATTGATTCTTTTCACCTCCCATTTATAAGCATCAAATTGATTTGGAGGGTCTGCAAGAGTTGCCCAGGAGAATCCATGAGTTGTTAAATCTCCGTCAGGTTTCCAGAACACATTCGTCAGTGGGTTTGGTTGCTCAATTTTAGTTTCAGCTGTGTATGTTTGACCTTCGAAGATTACTGATAATGTGTATGTTTTACCGATCTCACCAAAAATACTTGGATCAAAAGATGTGTATCCACAAATGTGAAAATTAGCCAAATCATCAATGGAAACACCAAGTAATTCTGAAACAAGAGCCTCACTTCCGGGCGGTATGTTATCTGAGCAAATTTCAATAAGATCAAAAGTTGTGGTGCCGTTTGATACACTTATTTGTGCGCCAGAAACAAAAGAATTAAAAAAAGTACTCAAATCTGTGGGTGAATATACATCAGATGACTTTGTGAGTAAAACAATAGGAGGTTGCCCTGTCTCAATGCTACCATCAATGACCAATTGCTCTTTGTAACCAGGGATTTCTATTTCAACCTCCTTGGTACAGGAAAAAAGAAGCGATATTATGCTTAAGATATATATTGTTTTTTTCATTTTACTTAATACTTAATACTTAATACTTAAAACTCAAAATTCCAAGTAACACTCGGTATTATTGGAAATAATGTGACTTGTTTAACAGCAATTTTAAAATCTCCCTCTAAAAAGTCTCCGTCATTATCAACATATAAGAAATAAGGGTTTGCTCTGTTGTAAACGTTATATATAGAGAATGCAATACTCGAAATCATTTTTTTCTTCACTTTTTTTGTTTCCCCTGTTTCTAGATCCAAAACCTCTTTGTATTTTTTTCCATAGCATGTTGCAGATAGATCTAATCGATGATAATCAGCCATTCTTGTGGAATTTCTTTGCCCGTAGTTGAACAATAAATCTTGATCTTGGACATACCATGAAGAAGGCAAGGTAAGGGTGTTTCCTGTTGCAAAAATAAAAGCGGCACTAAACAGCCATTTCTCACTGAGTTTGTATGTTCCGACTACCGATAAATCATGCCTTCTATCGTATTTTGCAGGGAACGGATTCCCCTCGTTTAAATCATCAAACTGACGTTCTGTTTTACTCCATGTGTAACCTACCCAACCAGTTAATTTACCAACTTTTTTCTTGATGAATAGCTCTACACCATAACTCCATCCCTTCCCAAAAACAAGGAGGTTATCTGTATTGTCATTAACATTATCAGCTGGCAAAGCACCCTCTTCAAATTCGATGAGATTATTCATTCCCTTGTAATAAACTTCTACAGATGTTTCAAATTTGTTGTTTAATAAATTCTTAAAATAACCCAAAGAAGCTTGCCATCCTTTTTGTGGTTTAGCAACATTTGTTGAAGGATACCAAATGTCGGTTGGCAAAGAAACAGCGCTCAGTGAAGTTAGTTGAACGTATTGATAGTTGAAAGAATAACCGGCTTTAATAGAACTTTTCCCTGGCAGCATCCATCGCATAGACACTCGAGGTTCTAGGCCATGATAAAATTGAATCAATTCTCCCTTTTTAAAATTAATTGTCGTGTCTGGTTGGCCAATACCTCCATTTACATATCGAGTGAAAGGTCCAACATGTTGGAACATACTATACCTTAATCCTGCATTGATTCGAATATTTTCTGTTAGATCAAATTCATCTAAAAGGTAAGCTGCGGATTCATGATTGGTTAATTCCTGTGCAACTCCTGTGTCAAATACGGTTTCGTCATTCTCTGCTGATACACTCATGGGTGTAAAAGTGTGGTAGATGTAATCTAAGCCGTATTTAATTTTATGTCTTGAATTGGGGAAAAATGTGAAGTCAACTTTTCCTCCCCAATCTCTAATCCCAGAATTTAGCTTAAACCTAAATTCGTCTTGTGATGAAGTAAAACTGAATTGATAATCCGTCATCGTCGCGGAAACATTCATGAATAATTTACTCGAAAAAATATGATTCCAGCGAAGCGCTCCAATACCATTTCCCCAGGGCATGTCGACCTGAAAGTTGTCATCAGTATTACCAAAACTGAATTCATCTTTTCCATAATATCCACTCAGGTAAATTTTGTCTTTCTTTGAGATTTCATAATTCATTTTCAAATTCAAGTCATAGAAAAAGTAACTCGATCCAGCGAATGGAGAATCATCAGGAATGGCTGCTTTCATGATAACATCAAGGTATGTTCTTCGAGCAGAAACAATAAACGATCCCTTATCTTTTTTTAATGGCCCTTCAATGGTTAGTCTAGAGGAAACCGCTCCAATACCACCTTTTACGCCAAATTTTTTCTTATTTCCTTCGTTCATGTTAACTTGAAGCACCGACGAAGTTCTTCCTCCAAAATTGGCAGGCATGGATCCTTTGATGAGGTTTACGCTTTTTACAGCATCGGCATTAAAGACAGAGAAAAAACCAAACAAATGAGAGGCATTATAGACTATGGCTTCGTCCAAGAGTACAAGGTTTTGATCTGGACCTCCGCCACGAACATAGAATCCTTGGCCACCTTCAGCTGCAGATGATACTCCCGGTAATAATTGAATTGTTTTGATAATATCAACTTCGCCTAGAAATGCTGGAAGCTTTTTAATTTCATCAATGTCAAGCTCCATTTGTCCAACTTTGGTACTACGAATATTCTCTTCGGCTTTTGCGTTGACAATGACCTCTTCTACATTTTGATATTGGCCCCCAAATTCATAATCAAAGCGCAAATCAGAAGTTAAATCTACGTCAATTGATTCTGTTTTCTGTCCAGCAATTCTATACTCAATAGTGTATTTACCGCTCTCAACAGTAAGAGAATAGAAACCATAATTATTAGTGATTACTCCTTTTTTAAGCGTTGGAATGTAAACTTTTACTCCGATAATCGATTCTCCACTTCTAGAATCTGTAACATATCCACTGATTGTACTTCTTTCTTGCCCGAATGATTGTAAACCAATTAAAATAAAAATTATGCAGAGTAGTTTTTTCAAAAAAGAATATTTACACAAAAAACGGAAAAAAATACTTCAGATTCAAAGAAATAGTGTTAAAACAATGTATAGAAGTTAATGGACTGCAATTCTTCTGCATTCCAATTTGGCGTTGGAGTAACTGATTTTAAGAATATAGACGTCTTTTAAAAGGTTGATGATAAGATATTCTTATTATTTTTGAAGTCAGTTTTGGATTGAAAATAAAGATTTAAGCATGAAAATTTCATACAATTGGTTAAAGCAATACATCGATATAAATATCTCTCCTGAAAGGGTGAGTGAAATCCTTACGGATACGGGTTTAGAGGTTGAGGGATTGAATAAAGTGGAAGGGATAAAGGGAGGACTTTCTGGAGTTGTAGTTGGAGAAGTTCTAACAAAAGAGAAACATCCTGATGCTGATCGATTGAATGTAGCATCCGTTTCTGTGAATGCAGAGATGGAACCTCTTCAAATTGTTTGCGGTGCAGAAAATCTAGCAGTTGGGCAAAAAGTTATAATAGCAATGTTAGGTTGCACGTTATATCCAACCCCAGAGGAACCATTCAAAATTAAGAAATCAAAAATACGTGGTGTCGAATCGTTCGGTATGATTTGCGCTGAAGATGAACTTGGTACAGGCGTTTCTCACGATGGAATTCTTGTCTTGGATAAAGATACTCCGATTGGAACCAAGGCGGCAACTTATTTCAACCTGGAAGATGATTATGAATTTGAAATTGGTTTGACACCAAATCGTTCAGATGCCATGGGGCATATTGGAGTTGCACGAGATTTACTTGCGTTCTTAAATGTTCATGAAGATGCAGATTTATCGTTGAAGATACCTTCTGTAGAAAACTTTAGAGTTGCTAATAATGACTTGAAGATTAATGTTTCTGTGGAGAATGAAGATTTCTGTCCTCGATATATGGGGACAACAATTAAAGGAGTTAAAGTGGAAGCTTCTCCAGCTTGGTTGCAAAAAAGATTGCGTTCTATTGGATTGTCACCAATTAATAATGTTGTTGATGTTACCAACTTTGTGATGCACGAGTTAGGAACCCCTTTACATGCTTTTGATGCTGATAAATTAAATGGAAAAATTGTTGTAAAAACAGCAACGAATAAAGAAAAGTTCACAACCTTAGATGGTGTTGAAAGAGAATTGTCTTCTGAAAACCTAATGATCACAAATGGTTCTGAAAATCTTTGCATTGCGGGAGTATTAGGCGGAATTAATTCTGGAATTAATGGTGAGTCGACAAATGTATTTTTAGAATCAGCTTATTTCAATCCAATACCTGTTCGTAAGACAGCTAAAATGCATGCCTTAAATACAGATGCATCTTTTCGTTTTGAGAGAGGTGTTGATCCAAACTTGACAGATTACGCATTGAAAAGAGCCGCTTTGTTAATTCAAGAAGTTGCTGGAGGTTTGATTGCAATGGATGTAGTTGATACGAATTCAAAGCCAATAGCTGATTGGACAGTAGCTTTTAATTATGATAGGTGTAATCGTTTGATAGGGCATACAATTTCGAAGGAAATTGTGAATACTATATTAGAGAATTTGGATATAGAGATTCTCGAAGAAAAAGGAAATGATGTTACACTTAAAATTCCGGCTTATCGCGTTGATGTTACGAGAGAAGCAGATATTATTGAGGAAGTATTAAGAATTTATGGTTTCAATAATGTACCTATTCCTGAAAAATTAAATGCCTCGATTTCTTATTTTTCAAAGCCAGATATTGAGAAAATTCAGACAACGATTTCTGAAATGTTAGTTGGCTTAGGTTTCATTGAAACCTTGAATAATTCTTTGACAAAGTCAGAGTATTCGAAGAAGTTAGGAGGAGAGGTAGTCAATCCTGATAGAAATGTAGAAATGTTGAATCCGCTGAGCATTGATTTAGATGTAATGAGACAGTCGATGTTGTTTAATTCTTTAGAAATGGTTGCGCACAATCAGAACCGTCAAAGTGCAGACTTAAAATTGTATGAATTCGGAAAAACATATCATAAATACGATTCGAGTTACGCTGAAAATAAACGTTTAATGATTGTTGTTTCTGGAAAGAAAGAGCAAGAAAACTGGAACTCTTCAAAGGAGAAAGCGAGCTATTATACGATAAAAGGAAACGCCCTTTCAGTTTTTAAGCGATTAGGTTTGGATGGAATGCTAAAGGAGAAAGCATTAAAAAATTCGTTACTACAAGATGGCGTTCAACTTTTTGTTTTGAAAAATAAAGTTGGTGAAATAGGTTGGGCTTCTACTAAAATGAAGAAACATTTTGGTATCAAGAACGATGTATTTGTAGCTGATTTAGATTGGGATGGTATTTTAAACAGTTTGAAATTTGCTAAAGTAAAATATACCGAATTGCCAAAGACTTTTGCTGTTCGACGAGATTATTCATTGTTATTGGACGCGAAAGTAACTTTCTTAGAAATTGAAGAAATTGCAAAGTCGTGCGACAATAAAATTTTGAAAGAAGTTGGTTTATTTGATGTCTACGAAGGAAAAAATCTAGACGAAGGAAAAAAATCGTATGCAGTTTCGTTTAAGTTTCAGGACGTAGAGAAAACATTGACAGATCAACAAGTAGATGCTGTTATGGAGAGAGTCAGAGTATTGTTGGAAGGAAAGCTTGGCGCTGAGTTGAGATAATGTTCTATTTTCCTTTCAAAAAAATCCTCCAATTTTAATCAAGCTTATACTTCTTTTTTAAATTCGAAATAATCTCATCCTCGCTAATTTTTTTCTTAGCTGTATTATTAGTTGTAATTAACCAATTATATTCATTTTGAATATTTACTGCCAATCGTGTCTCCTCCCAATTAATTGTGTTGTTTAAGGAATGTTTTTGGACAATACTTATAAACTGCTTAATATACTTATCTTCAGTAGTCTTTTTTGTAAATAATTGAAGTGTCCATGTCGAGACATTCTTTACAACAATGCCCTTGGTCCCTTTTTCTCCTATTCTCCAATCAATTGCATTTGCTATTTTTTTAATCGGAATTCTATATGAAAAGTCTCTATTATCAATAGAAATAGAAATTACTTCGTCTTTTAGTGTGTGTTTTATCATGGTACTACTTTTGTTGCAATTTTTAAAGTCCAAATTTACGGAATAAATACCTAACGACATGTAAGGGTTTGTCTGTGGTTATAGCCTTTTTTCTTATCGCTTAGATGTTCTATCTGATAATATTGTTGGGAAGCTATATTTTGAATCAGTAATAGTCTAGATTACATTATCTGTGTTAGCTAATTGTCATTCATAATGAAGTTGTGAAGCCGATAAAGCTGCTAAAATAGGCGTATTTCGAAAATAAAAAGCCACCCATCAAATGACGAGTGGCTTCTCTAAGTTCATACCCTTTTTCACAAAGGGAAGATTATTTAATAATCTCTTATTTAATCACTACAACTTCATTATAAGATGCTCCTTCAGTAGCAACACTTAAGATATAATTACCACTTAATAATTCAGCAACTGGTAATGCGATTGTTTGAGCTCCAGATAAGTTAGAGTACTCAGTTGAAACAACAACACGACCTTGCATATCAGTAATAGTAATTACAGCATCACCTTCCAATTCGAAAGACACATTTAAGATATCATTCGCTGGATTAGGAAAAACTGACATTCCGATAGTTTCATTATTAACCAAACCAATGTTAGCTGGTGGAATTGGTATTTCACCTGCGTTAACAATCTCTCCATTAGTTTGATCTATTAATAATGCTACAGCATGCATGTTTTCACGATTTTGTGAAGAAGGTACTGTATAGTTAAATGTATAACTAGCGGTCATTAAATCTGTAACTGCAGCAGGTACTGATCCAGCTTGTCCATCATAACCTCCTAATAAAGCTCTACCTACTTTATTGTAAACCATTTGAGCAGCAGGTACAGGGTCATTTAATGACTCGTATCCTCCCATTACTCCAGCACCTCCACCTGAATAGTAGTTAGCTTGATTGTATCCAGAAGCAGTTCCAGTTACGCCATCTTCATAAAGAACAACAGCTAATCTATAATTTGAAGCAGCAAATACTGTATAGAATGTTGCTGAAACATCTAAAACAACACTAGAATTAGAACCTGAACTAACAACTGAAATATCAGCTGGTACTACTATGTCTTTTCTTGCATTGTAAATGCTACCCCAGTTTGCATTTGAAACACTTTCACCCAAAAGTGCTCTATCAATATTAGAGCCAGGGTAACCTGAAAGATCAACACCATTATCGTATGCTGAAAGAGTCATAGGGTCGCCATTATGAACAGCTATACCAATAAATTGAGCTCCATTTGTGTTTTCCATATACTCCATAGCTACCTCACCACGCGGACACCATCCACACCAAGTACCAGTTCCTTCTTCAAAAACAATCATTTTCGGTACTATTTGAGAAACCGTATTATGTAACATTGAAGCAGCAGAGTTATTAGATGGATCTGTATCAGTAACTCCATTAACTAAAGTAATTGTAACATCAATAGACCTTTCAACAGCCAATGCATAAGTTACTAAATCTGGATGGGAAACGTTTGCTGATGCTCCAGGAGCAATATTTACAGCAATTTGCTGAGAATGTGAAACACCATCATTCCAATCAGCAGTTATAGATGTAATTTGATTAATTCCAGCATTTGTTACTAGCATTTCTAATGGTAGATTTGAATTAAAAGGTGCGTAACGTTGTAATGAAACAGCTAATGCTGCATCATCTGCAGTTGGTACTTTAACTACAACATTATCAATCGCTGAACCTGAAGCCCACTGACCAGCATCGTCATATTTAAATCGAATTTTAACTCCGTTAACTCCGTCAGCACTTGCTCCTAAAAGCATTGATTCAGAATTCCACTGAGCAGCATCTACACTACCTGTAAATAGACTATTCCAAGCCCCGCCATTATTAACTGATAACTCAACTGAATATGGGTTTTGACCATACCCTCCATCTTCATATGCTTCAAATGATAGCATAACACCAGAAAGACCTGTTAAATCCATAGAAGGACTTTCAAGATAAACTGCACTCATGTCACAGTTACAAACATCATCATTTGCTTGTGCAAAATCTGTGTGTGCTGGCACTGGCCAATAGCCTCCTGCATTTGCAGTTGCATCATCTCCGGTTTCCCATGCTCCAGCTGCTACAGTTGTTGAAACCCAACCTGCTGGAAGAGCTCCCCCTAGACCTTCGAAATCTTCAGATATAACTTGCCCGAAGGAAGCTCCTGAAATCAAAAGTGCTACTAAAAGTAAATTTTTTTTCATAGTTTTTGTTTTAATAATTTATTTAATCGACATAAATATACGGCATTTAAATAAATAAAATTGTATCCGTATAATTAAACGCAAATGTAACCCCTTGAATGCGAGCAAACAAATTTTACAGTTGATATTATCACCATTAAATTAGAGAATTATTGTAATGCTAAAGAAAGATTTTTAATGAAATCTTAAATCGTAGTGTTTTTTCTGGAGCTAGATTGAACTTGATATTCAGTCTTTTAGACATAGACATGTGCCGCAAGGGAGCTATGGTGCAAAAGATGTGGTAACTAGGGCCGCCTGGGATGGTGAACTTGTTATTTGCTTTTACAGCCAATAAATCCTTTCACGATACGTCTTTTTTTGTTACTAAGAGATAACTACTTATTCATAATCATTGGGTAAACATGCTAAATAGAAAAATGCAGGCTTAAAACGTGATTTCTCAAGTTTTAACCCTGCATTTAATTAATCGATTAGCGAGCTAACGTCTTGGAATTACTTTTTTTCAAAAGTAAAATTGAAATTGTAAATTTCGCTTTCGCTGTATGGAGTTCTCACGTGAATCTCGTTCAATTCACTGATGATCAATTCCATCAATTCTAGCTGTGATGATTCAATGTTCACAATTTGAATTAAGCCATCATAAATTTTAAATTTGACCTGAACAAAATCCTCTTCGTATTCATTGAGTGTGATTGAACTTAAATCAATTTTTACTTTTTGACTAATCTCTTCAATTAGAGCAGGATCTGATCCAGCAAAACTCGAGCCGATTGTAAATAAACCCATCACTATTAAAACTACTACTTTTTTCATACTATTGTTTTTAATTATTATTTGAGAACAAAATTGCAGTAAATTACTCCGTGTAGGATCGTCTAACTTCCTAATAAGTTATATGAGTTTCCTTAAGCTATTTATATTCTTTTTAGCGTTTGTATACTTAGTTTATAAAAACCTAAACTAATTTTTTTTACTATTTTTGAAATAGAATGTTCTAAGCTTATAGATGCCAGTTAAACATAGTCTTTAACTAAAAGTTGTCTTTCGTTAAGCTGTTACAGAAGATTAATATTTTATTTTCAATCAATTTATTCAACAATGAAACTAAGCTTGCACGTATTTCTCACATGTATCCAAAGTATAGTTCTTTTTTTTAACCTGAGTGCTCAGACACCCACAGTCGGTATAGTTTATGAGAGTTCAGTAGCGTTTGATGGATATACTTTATTTACGCCAGAAAAGAACACTAATGTTTATCTGGTGGATAACTGTGGCCAGTTAGTAAATGAATGGACGTTCTTAGAACAGCCGGGAGCAACATGTTATTTATTGGAAAATGGAAATTTACTTAGGGCTGGATCTCAATCACTTGAAATAAGAGCATGGGATAATTCTTTGATTTGGTCATATGCAATGAATGCAAATGGGTATGGACAGCACCATGATATAGAGCCTTTACCTAATGGTAACATTCTTTGCATCTTAGGTGATTCATACTCAGAAATGGAAGCCGTTGAAGCTGGTCGAATTCCTGTAACAATTGATGGTAATTTCCGTTTGGATCAGGTCATAGAGCTAGAGCCTCTTGGCACAAATGCCGCAAATCTTGTTTGGGAATGGAAATTCATGGACCATTTAGTTCAAGATTTTGACAATTCTAAAGCTAATTTTGGAGTAATCGCTGATCATCCAGAGTTAATTGACGTAAATTTTAATAATGGATTCAATAGTGACTATACTCATGTGAATGCAATAGACTATAATGCTGAACTTGATCAAATAATTGTTTCTGCACGAAACTTAAGTGAAATATATGTTATCGATCATAGTACAACAATTATTGAAGCTGCTGGAGGCACGGGAGGAAATTTTGGTTTAGGAGGAGATATTTTGTGGCGTTGGGGGAACCCACAGGTTTATGATCAAGGAGACTTTTCTGATCAAAAAATATTTATGCAGCATGATGCAAGATGGGTAGAACCTGGTTATTTAGATGAGGGAAAAATTTCTGTGTTTAACAATGAAGGCGATGGATCTGGAGATTATAGTGCTGTTCATTTAATTGAACCTGAGATTGTGAATAGCAGCTATACAATAACAGGCGGGAAATTCAATCCAATTGATTTTGATTGGTCATGGGATGGTAACATCTTAGGAACAGTCGTAGTTGAAGGTAAAAAATCGGGAGCTCACGGTCTTCCTAATGGAAATTTTATTATTTGTGAAACTTCAAAAGGAAGAATTTCAGAAATTTCAAAAACTGGAGAATTATTATGGTCGTATGTGAATCCTTCTG
>CAJQQA010000177.1 GCA_905480355.1 uncultured Flavobacteriales bacterium
GCATCTGCCTGCAAGCCTTGGAACATCCACTGAAAAAGATCACCAATTCCCCAAAAAATATCCTTACTGCTCATCGTTTTTTATTTTGTTACTACAAATAAAATGAATTTCTTTGATTTAATCAATGTTTCACCAATTTTCTTCGTAATCACGTTTCAAGATTAACTCTGTAAAGCTAAATAATGCCACTCGAAAGAAAAATTAGTTAGGTTCTAATTGTTTAACTTTGATAGGCAAAACAAACATTATGATTTTATGAAACATGTTCTCCCATTATTTCTTTGCTTGCTTTTCACAAAATGTGCGGTTGTTAAAACCTCCCCTAGTGAAGGCGCGCTATTTATAACAACAATTGAAGCTGGTGTTTTAACAGGAGGGGGGGAAGAGGGATATAATCAAGCTGTGATTGCAATCAATTCAACTGATGAGTGGTTTGCAATAGCGGAAGGAATGAACTCGGTCAATACAGTCAACTATAACCTAAAAATTGAAGGCTTTGATTTCATGAATAACATCTTGTATATTCATTTTGATAAGCTTCGAAGTACAAGCGGCTATTCATTATTAGTAAATGAAAAAAAGAACGCTATTGTATTGACGTCAACTCGTCCAAACGGCCCGGCAGCAGAAGTGTTATCTCAACCCTTTCTGCTTTTCAGCACAAATAAACTGGGATCACAACCACTCATTCTTTACATCGAAAATTAACGAATTATTACCCTTTCCGTATGTGTTGAGCTATCTTTTCCTATCGTTAATAAGTAGATTCCCGGAGTTAGGTTAGACGTTTCTAAAACGACTAAATTATTCCCCGGATGACTGCTTAAAACATGTTGTTGTATCAATTGACCACTTAAGCTCAATAACGTTACCGTTGTTTTTTGATTCGTACCAACAGAATACCTCAAATTCAATTCATTGTACGAAGGATTTGGATAAACTACAATGTCATCAAGTGAACTTTCATACAACCCTACTATTTCGTCTGATGGTGCTCCCGCATAAATGTTTATGTCGTCTAAATAAATTGAATTTCCACTGTCACTCTCAAAGCTAAACTTCATTCTAAAATCACCAGTGAAGAATTGACTTGTTACATTTGTCAAATGAACTGTTGTCCAGTCTGCATCTGTGCTTGGCACCCAGCCTCCAGTCGGAGCTGTTTGGTCAGATAGAAAACTGCCATGAATCGTTTTTCTCAACGTCCAACTATCAGCACAGTTCCCGCGTAATGAAACTCTTAACCACTCATCATCCAATGTTGTTATCTTTCTGTATGAATATCGAAAGCTCAGTGTTAATGAGCCAGAAGCGTCTATACTTGACAAATCAATTGGCCCTGAAATTAAATCGTCCGTAAAGTTTCCAGCCTGTACATAGTTTAAAATTCTTGCTGATTTTGATCCTGAAAGTGCCGCGGCAGCAGTGATATACCAGGTTCCGTTGTTGTCTGGATTATCAATTGACCATTGATCTAAATTTACAAAGTTTGGATAGTTTTCAAAACCCTCAAAATAAGGTAATGTAGATGTTTGATTGATATGTATTCCATCAACAACATAAATTGAATCTACTCCCGCGCCATTATCAACAACCATTGCGACATCATGGTCTCCTGCGGTGTCAAAACAAATTTGAGGGTTTTGATCTGTACTTGTAGAAGGAGTACCTGTTGGAAAATACCATGTAAACTGTGAGCTTGCATCCGTATTAATACTTAATTCTGTAAGGTTTATACAATAACCTGTTCCAGCATCTTCGCAATCAATTGAAAAGTCCGCGAATGGATCGCTCCACAAACATCCAAATTCTCCCGTAACTTTTTCAATCGCAACTTGTCGTTCACTCACGGCGTTGTTTGGCCCTATGGCTTGAACGGTATACCATCCGAAATTTGTTGATGGTTGTTGTATTACAAACGAATTTGTTGCACTAACACCAATCGAATCCATGTACTTGTTGCCAAGCATGCGAACTTGATAAGATGTTGCTCCTGGCACCAAATCCCATTCTAACCTTGTCGAATCTGGGCACGACCAAACGAAATTCATGTTTTCTACACGGTCTATGATACTAAAAACAGCGTCACTTTCATCTGAAACGGCACCTCTCGAAACTCTAATTTTTGCTTCGCCAGTTAACGTTGCAGGAACTCCCCAATTATAATGCTTCGTGTTTGCTGCAAGGCTAGCGATTGTAACCCATGAGGCTCCGTTATCTTCAGAAAGCTCAACAGTATAATTGACCGGACTATCTTGCGAATCCCATCGAAGCAATTCTAATGTAGAAGGCTCAAAAGGTTCTCCTCCATTAGGATAAGTTATAATAATCTCGTCTTGAACAAAATAATAAACCAAATGGTAGTCTTGAGGTCCTTGAGGAATATTGAATCCAGCAATACTCACGTTATACGTTCCAGACATCGGGTCTTGAATTGTAACCTGTTCCATATTATTGATGCTGTCTACCCCTCTAATTGCTGTAGAATTAAGCGCTGTGGCGTTCGGTGTTGGATCAAGCAACCAGGGTTCAAAGTTCGATGTTGATGGATCTGTCACAATCATGTTCATGTCGTTAACAATCGCAAGAGAAGCACTTGTAGACCCTTCGTAATCCATCCAATAAACCATTATTTTCACCTCTTTCGTTCCCGCTGGAACATCAATTGTATGCACGTTTGTTGCTCCTTGCGTAATAGAATCGTGAATAAATTGATTGTTTAAGAGTATAGTATAAGCACGTCGTGCATTAATCCTTCCCCAGCCATAAGTGAAATCTGGGCCAGGATTCCCTAAATCTTCCCCTGTATTCAACACACACGCTTTCATTAAACCAGACAATGGATTTCCGCCATAAATATCTCTATATGCTTCATACAATTGTGCTAAAGTACCGGCAACACCAGGGCAAGACATTGATGTTCCTGAAAGACTTGCATAATCATTATCTGAAATTGTAGAATAAACACTTGAACCAACAGCACAAATGTCTGGTTTGATTCTTCCATCTTCAGAAGGGCCTCGACTGCTAAAACCACTCAGACCGTCAAGTCGTGTTAAACTTCCTACGGCTATAACATTTTTACCACTCTTATGTCCTCCAGTGATATTTCCCCAGCCAGGACCCGCTCCATATCCACAATCCTCTGTTCCAGAATTTCCAGCAGAAAAAACATGTGTTAAGAACGGTCTTTCACGAATCTGCTTATCTAATTGACGTGCAAGACTGCTATAGCCACTATTGCAGCCGTCACCATAACTTTTGGATGTCACGACCATGCTGTCATTGTCATATAAAGCAGGTACGTCATCATAATTCTCGTTAGTCGAATTATATACAAATAGTTTTGCTCCCGAGGCCATTCCTCTTCCTTCTGGGTCGAGATTGCCAGCCCCCATTATTATACCGGACACATGGTCTCCATGAAGGTCGCTATCTGCTGTAGAGCAACCTTCACAATTAGATTGATCCGTTCTTCCCTCATAGTCAATATGATCACCAATAAAACCATCATCTTGCATCATAATAGTAACACCTGTGCCATCATAACTCAAGTCTGAAGAGCTTCCAGAATTTAAAAAATTGGACCGGTGACTCGTTCTTCCTCCTTTATCTTCAGGCTGACCTATTTCCGGAATTTCTTCAAAATAATAAACTTTGGAATTTGCATACAGCCCCTCTAATTCCGCAAGCTTAACTCGAATTGTTATTTGTTCTAGTGAAGTATTTCTTTTTAAAATTTGAACGGAAAGGTTTCCCGAAAATAAATTAGACTCACTTTCCCCCTTGAAATAAGTTGCGATTAAATCAACTTGATCATTCTCCGCGATTGCATGAGCAGGGTATATGCCTGCTGATAGATTCTTAGACAGTTTGAACTTGTTTTTAATTTTAAAAACATTCGTTACATCAGAAAAGGCTTCATTTGAGAAGTCAATACCTATATCCAATCTCGCATAGAACGAGCGCGTTGGCAAATAACCAAATAACTCCATTCCCGCATTTACCAAAGCTGCCTTTTTTTCAACAGTTGGTGTTGCGGAAAAACTAACAATTACATATTCTTTATTGTTGGAATTGTAGTTTGTTCTGATGTCTTTTTCTGCACTTATTAAATAAGAACCTGACTTCAGGGATAATTGTTGTGCATATAAATTCATGCTGCCGCATAAAATTGCGAGGAGAAATAACTTTTTCATGTTTGAAGTTTAACGAATAGTAAATGTACGACAATTATATTTAGACACAGATAGAGCTTGTTTATCCTTTAAATTGACTCTTATAGTAACTTGACAAACAAAACCCACAACAGGGGTTGGTCTTTTTAGGTGTTAAAAAGTTACTTCTCACATTTATAAACGACAAACTTCTTGTCTTCCGCAACGACTTTTACAGAACTAAATAGAGGGGAAAGATGTGTTTTATAATTCAAATGATGATTTGCAACAATTTGCAAATTTCCATTCTCTTTGAGACAACGGAAGCACTCTTTAAAAAGTTCTAACGTTACTTGAATATTAATTTCATGCTCAAAATGAAAAGGAGGATTTGTAACGATAGCATCAAACATTTCATCATTAAAAACCCGAAGGTCGTTATCATAATAATGATGAATCTTCTCTCCTTTAATATTTAGTTTAGCTGATTCAACTGCGAGAAAAGCATCATCCATCAAGTGCATTTCAGCGTCTACTTGTTGCTTGACAATTTCTTTGGCTAAAATTCCATTTCCAGAGCCAAGATCTAAAACGTGTTGTTGTGCGTTTTTAATTTCGATGTGTTTTAAAAAAAACTGGGTTGCATATCGATGTGTTCCCCTGAAAAGACGCCATAATACTGTTGATAAGTCTCATCATCATAATTCAAGTCTTTGACAAAGCTTATTCCCTCCGTTTGTTTTTTGTTTTTAAGAGTCAATACTCTAGCTTTTTTTAGCGCTCTACTTTGGGTGACAACCTCGAAATATTGCTCTGCTATTTGAATCATTTTTGGCGTGAAATGACGTGTCATAAAACCACAAATAACCATTACCTCATCGGTAGAGTTCTGAGCTATCTGACCTAAAAAAAGATGAAATAAGTCGAGAGATTTTGGAATCTTGATGAGGACCATGTCCAATTTTACATCTAATGTCGATAGAGGGTCACTATAACTCAAACTATCTAAGGAGTTGTTTTCCAAATTCAACGCTATCGCTTTCTCTTGACTCTTATGTGTAATAACGGCCTGGGGAGAATGAGCGGACAAATGGCAGCTTAAAAAGCCAAATCGATCATTATAGAGTCCAAGGTTTTTGTTTGCTGTTTCTATTTCATTAAACGAAGAAAGAAGCAGTTCGTCCACTGCACTGAAGGCTCTTAAGGACCTATCATTTGTGAAGTCATAGCGTTGAATGTTGTATTGGTTTTCTTGGAAACTCATAATAAAAATGATTTTAACAAAAGAACCTATTCTAATTCACTTACCCAATATTTTTGTCTTTCAATTCATTAACCTAAAAAATTATAGCGAAAAGAAAGCCTTGCTAAAAAAAGTTAAGTGCTGTTGAAAGGATAAATTAATTAAAAAAATTCTACCTTTAGGTAAAAGTAAAAATTATGACAGGATTATATATTCTATTAGGGATTGGTGCGGTAATTATCATTTGGTACATTTCTGCAAATAATAAGCTCGTTGCATTGAAGAACAATCGAGAAAATGCTTTTGCGGATATTGATGTACAGCTAAAGCAACGACACGATTTAATTCCGCAATTGATCTCAACCGTGAAGGGATATATGGATCATGAAAAGGAAGTCTTAACAAGAATTACAGAAGCACGCTCTAACGCAATGAAAGCGGGAACTATAAACGAAAAGGTGTCTGCTGAAAATGAATTGGGTGCTGCAATGGGAGCTTTCAACATTCAAGTAGAAGCTTACCCAGATTTGAAAGCGAGCACTAATTTTATGCAATTACAAAATGAAATTTCTGATGTAGAAAATAAACTTGCTGCTGTTCGTCGTTATTTTAATTCCGCAACGAAAGAATTGAATAATGCAATTGAATCTATTCCAAGTAATCTTGTTGCAAACATGAAAAACATGTCTACCCAACCAATGTTTGACTTGGGCACTGCCCAACGCGAAGTAATGGATAAAGTGCCTGAGATTAAATTCTAGATTCAAACTCGTCACGACGTTATGGAGTATATTGGATTGCATAAGCAGATAAAAAAGAACAACTTTCGTTCTACTCTGCTATTAATAGGATTCCCCGCTATTATTCTAGCTGGTGTTTATGTGTTCTTTTATTTCGGCTTTAGCCCCGATATGTATGCAGTAAATCAATCCTTTTTACAATTTTTACCTTTCGTTGTTATTGGTGTTGGAGTTTGGTTTGCAATTGCATATTTTTCTCATTCATCAATAATTAAACGGTCTTCTCGTGCCCAAACTCTCTCTCGCAAGGAGAATATGGAGGTCTACAATCTAACTGAAAATTTATGCATCTCTGTTGGAATGAAAATGCCAAAACTATATATTATTGATTCTCCAGGGTTAAATGCTTTCGCTTCTGGTATTGATGAAAAATCTTATGCAATCACTTTAAGTTCTGGAATTATCGATGCATTGGATGAAGATGAGCTGGAAGGTGTTATTGCCCATGAACTAACACATATTCGAAACAAAGATGTTCGTTTACTTATTATTTCAATAATTTTCGTTGGTATTCTTGGTTTTTTCGTTCAAATTCTTCTTCGATCATTTTTATATGGAGGTAGAAGGCGCGACAGTAAATCTGATCCACGCGTGATGATGATTGCGCTTGCAATTGCTGCATTAGTATATTTATTAACGGTAATCTTTAGATTTGCGCTTTCAAGAAAACGAGAGTATTTAGCAGATGCTGGAGCTGTCGAATTAACAAAAAACTCGCATGCGCTTGCATCAGCATTAAGGAAAATTTCAGGCAACCCAGATGTTGATGTGAAAAGTGCAGACATTAAGCAATTGTTTATCGAAAATGGCAGTAAAAAGAAAGGATTTATGTCTTCACTCAAGGGATTGTTTGCAACACATCCGCCAATAGATAAACGAATAGCAATTTTAGAAAAAGGATTATAATAGGACGCAAGACTTTACGCTCTCAACTATGTAGGCGCTAAGTTCGGATTATGAAAAATTAAAAGCGGGTGATTTCTATACCTATCCAACGAGTTACGATGTAATTCTTAGTAGTGTTCATCATTCTATAACTTTCAATACAGCGCCTGAAACATTACACTTTGGCATAATGATGTCTATTGCCTTATCTCCGCTAGAATGTCGTGAATTTTATCTTCGTCTGCAACGAAAATTGACTCTGAAAACATAGAGTTTTCATCAATTGTTTGATTTTTAGTTCCTGAAAAATGAACGGCATCAGGCTGAACTGATTCCATTAATCGT
Source organism: uncultured Flavobacteriales bacterium (assembly GCA_905480355.1). Classification (GTDB taxonomy): domain Bacteria; phylum Bacteroidota; class Bacteroidia; order Flavobacteriales_D; family Crocinitomicaceae; genus UBA4466. The sequence continues at coordinate 7,431 of CAJQQA010000177.1, forward strand.
CTCACATTATTAGCTGAAATACCTCCTCCAATCATAATTTCAATTTTCCTGTTAGAAAATTCTTTCATTTCTTGCAGAGCATCTATCCCTTCCTCTACGTTTGTTTTTGTGCCAGAACTTAATATTCTCTTAAAGCCTAGTTCAATCAATGTTGTTATTGAACGTTCAATATTTTTGCATTCATCAAAAGCTCTGTGAAAAGTGACTTCAAGGTTTTTCGCGCAAGAAATCATTTGCTTAATTACATCAGTATCAATTTCTCCGTTAACTCTTAAGGCTCCAATAACAATACCATCAACACCTAATTGAACGCAGCGCTTTATATCGTTGAGCATTACTTCTACTTCTTCATTGCTGTAGACAAAACCGCCTGGCCGAACACGAATCAAAACATGTGTGCTCAGCCCTTTTTCAATTGCAAATTGGATCAAACCATCTGATGGCGTTAGTCCGCCTTGTTCAAGATTTTGGCAGAGTTCTATTCTATCGAAATTATATTTTTTCGCGAAATTTATTGCTTCAATTGAAGCAGCGCACAATTCGATTTTCATTCTCCTTTGATTATTTGAATTTCATCTATAAATGTCCATGGTTTATGTCCCCCTCCTTCATTCCCTTCAGGTATGATCCCGATGGATTGAATTACAACTTTGATGTATTGTGTGTTTGCCGAAAAATCAGTTATGCAGCGTCCTTCTTTCATTTGCAACTTAACCGAATCATTATTGTTTGTTTTAACCCAATTTACCTTATCATTTGATGTAAGCATCGTCATGGATTTTGGTAAATAAATCCATGAACCATTCTGCTTCAAAAAACCAATTGAAATCCCTTGAATATCTTGCTTCTTTTCTAAGTCAAGAATGAAAGATACTGTTGAATCCTGAAAGCCTAACCACTCACTTCCTTTCCATGGAGTTGATCCGAAAATGCCATCCACCAAATTTAAACTGCCATTATTATTGTATTTTGGATGAGGTGGTGTTATTAAATCAATGTTGATTCCTATTGCAGAATGATTGATAAAATTATATTTAATTGCCTTGTCAAAATCTTTAGAATTAAGTGCGAAAATTTGTGGTAACGGCTTGGTCAATTGGCTCCTTTTTAAAAAGTAAAATTGTTCCTGGTCAGGGTTCAATTTGTCCGAAAATTCTTCTTTATAGGTGTCAATTTTAAATGGAGCATCGCCTTTCACTCCCTCGAATTTCACTTTTATTCCGCCTGGAGTTCTTTTTATCGAAACTGCTGGATAATGAATCGATTTCGCAAAATTCAATTGAATTTTGCGAAAAAAATCTTCGTGGTGCTCTAAATAAACACTTAAAAATGATTCGTAGCTCGGTTTATTTATGCTCCACAGACATTGAGAAAGAGCAACAGCCCGTGGATAAGTCATGTATTCCAATTGAGAATAATCCAGAATATACTCTGTCCATAAATTGGCTTGACCACCCATAATAAATTTAGCTTCTTTAGCAGTAAGCGATTTCGGAATGGGGTCAAATTTATAGACTTTTTCAAGCGGTAAATATCCTCCAATTGCAATTGGTTCCATCGCGTGTGTGCTTTGGTAATAATCAAAATAGCAGTAAGTTGTTGGAGTCATTACTACATAGTGCCCTTGTTGGGCCGCTGCAATTCCTCCTTTTTCACCGCGCCATGACATCACGGCAGCATTCGGTGATAAGCCACCTTCTAGAATTTCATCCCAACCGATTAGTTTTCTGCCGTTTGCAGTTAAAAATTTATCCATTTTACCAATGAAATAACTTTGCAGTTCTTGCTCATTCTCCAGTCCATTCTCTTTCATAACTCGTTGACAATTATTGCACCCTTTCCACATTGTTTTCGGCGCTTCATCACCTCCAATATGGATATACTCAGAAGGAAACAATTCGAGAACTTCAGCTAGGATGTTTTGCATAAACTCAATAGTCTCGTCTTTGGAACAGTATATGTCATCAAAAATTCCCCAAATTTGAGGGACTGGGTTTTTATTTCCTGTGCATGAGTATTCTGGATATGCCGCTAATGCTGCTCTACTGTGCCCCGGGAGTTCAATCTCAGGAACAACTTCAATGAATCTCGATTTTGCATAACGAACAACATCTCTAATCTCTTCTTGAGTGTAAAATCCACTGTAAGGAATGCTGTCAAAAATTCTTGGAGAATCGGAATAATGACCAACCATTGTTCCTTCACGTTGTCCTCCAATGGAAGTTAATTTCGGGTAGCGTTTAATTTCAATTCGCCAGCCTTGATCATCAGTAAGGTGCCAATGAAATTTGTTGAATTTATAATACGTCATCGCATCAATAAATCGTTTGACTTCTTCAACAGTGAAAAAATGTCGGCTCACATCAAGATGTAAACCTCTCCATTCAAATTTCGCTTCATCTTTAACTAAAGCTTCTTGTATAGAATACCCATTAGAATTTTGTTCAATTAATTGGAGCAAAGAAACTGCACCGTGAAATTGTGCTTCATCATTAACTCCAAAAACAGTGATTTTATCCTTTATTTCTAGTGTGTATCCGTTGCCTTTTATTGGGTCAATCTGGAATTGAATTAAGCTATTTGCTCCCCCCTGAATTAATTCTATCCCCCAAATTTTCTTTAGTTCTTTCGATAAAAAATTAACCGTGTTCTGATTGACATTATTTGTGTCTATCGTTAATTGATTAAAGGATAACATTTCTGAATCTTCCATGTAAAATGACGGTGAAGGAAGTATTGGGCTGGAAACATTTTCTTGCGCAATCAATCCAAAAGATGCCAAAGTAATTATGAATATAACGTTACTTATCT
>CAJQQA010000178.1 GCA_905480355.1 uncultured Flavobacteriales bacterium
CAAATAAGGCAACATTACTTACAATAATTGCAATAGTCGGCAGGAAACGTATTATCCCCCACTCTTCCTTATTCAAGGCAATAGGAAATAAGACAATATTATTAAGTGCACCAAATAAAACGGCAAAGACTAGAATTAATAAGTTGTTCTTACTTTGGCTTTCTATAATTCCCATTCAATCTTTTTTTAATGGTAGAAAGATAATATTAAAATAAAGATTGAATATGAATCAACTTCACATTAAATCTAAATTTATAGTACAAGTGACTTTAGGTAGCTAGAAATTGGGGCTTCTTGTTATATTTTAATTATTATTGTAAACCAATTCAATACAATGAAAACAGAAAAAGAACAAGTAGAAGATTTTTATGATGACTTTGTGAAAACACAGACTAAAATTGGAGTTTCAGTGCGTCATCGATTAATTCATAAGGCACTAAAAAAAATTGGATTAAAAGACTCATCAAATGTTCTTGAAGTTGGATGTGGAATTGGAACAGTTAGTAGTCTAATAATTAATTCAACAAAAAACGGACGGTTTTTAGGTTGTGACATTTCTCCAAATAGTATCAAACTAGCGAATGAACTATATCAGAACTCTTCTGTAAACTTTAAAGTTGACGACATGTCAGAGTTTAAATCTGATATTAAATTTGATTTCATCGTTTTTCCAGATGTATTAGAGCATATTCCAGTTGAGCAACATTCAAATTTATTTAGCAATGTTGCCAATTCCTGTAAAGATAATGCCAAAGTTCTGATTAACATTCCTGAACCGAATTCTTTAAATTGTACAAGAGTGAACCAACCTGAAGTGCTTCAGATTATTGATCAATCACTATCTATGCAAGATTTGATGAACAATACCTACCCACATGGATTTCAAGTCGAAAGTATAACTCCGTATTCCATTCATACTGATGTCAATAATTATTTAAGTATTGTATTAATTAGAGACACCAAGATTAACTCTATCACTAGAAAGGGAAAAGTTTCTCAACTTATTCAGAATATTAAAGCAAAGTATTTTTAATGGGGAATAAGCGACTGATTTACATCCATGTTGGACTTTCTTCATTTGTAAAGAAGGACATTGAAATATTATCGGATGATTTCGAATTAGTTATTTTTTATTTTGACTTAAAAAGTAAACGAAAATTACCACTTACATTCTTAAACCAACTATTCTTTATTTTAAGAAAAATTCGTTCATGTAATGGAATGATTACTCAATTTGGAGGTTATCAATCCTATCTACCTTCAATTCTTGGAAAAATATTCCGTAAGAAAAATATCATTATTATGGGAGGAACTGATTCCGTTAGTTTCCCTTCAATTCAATACGGATGTTTTTACAAAAAATATCTGAAATATTTCACTCGAAAAAGTTTAGAGTATTCTAGCCTATTACTTCCAGTCTCTGAAAACTTAATTGAATGTGATTACACTTATCAAAAAGACGACTATAAAAAGCAAGGTTATAAAGTTCATGCACCAAAGGTTAATAGTCCTTCAAAGGTTATTTATAATGGATATAAAGTCAATAAATGGGAATTCTCACCTGATAAAGTAGAAAATAGTTTTCTAACAATTTCAGCTGACTTAGGATCTCGATTTGGACCAAAATTGAAAGGCATAGATCTTATCATAAGCGTAGCTCCAAAATTCCCGAAATGTATTTTTTACATAGTAGGTGGGGATAAACTTAATGAAGAATTACCTGAAAATGTAATCCCAATAAGAAACATGCTTCATGATGAATTACCTAAATTCATCTCTAATAAACAGTTCTATCTTCAACTCTCAATGAGTGAAGGCTTTCCTAATGCGCTTTGTGAAGCTATGCTTTGCGGATCAATACCAATAGTATCGAATGTTGGCGCCATGTCTGAAATAGTTGGAGACGATGGGTTTATCCTTCAAGAAAAAAATGACCTTTACCTTAAAAAGCTGATAAAATTAGCATTACAAGCAAACAAAAAAACACTCGCTATTGCAGCACGGAAGAGGATTGTTGAGAACTTCACATTGTCAAGACGTCAGAATGACTTAAACTCCACAATATCTAGTCACATTAAGTAATTTAGCCTTTTGTAGCTACATTTTTTTTCTTGCTTTCATAAAAAAGAAATCCGAACAACCCCAAAAACAATAAAGACGTTCCACTAATGGCCATTAGAGAAGCTGTATGATATTGTGGAACGTCATAAACAAATGAAACTTTGTGTTTTCCTTTACTTAACTCCAGGCCACGCAATAAGTAATCAACTTTAAGAATCTCCTGCTCTTTGCCATCAACAAATGCCTTCCAGCCGAATGGATAATAGATTTCAGAAAAAACGGCAAACTGCTTTTCATCTAATTCTATTTCATAATCAATTTGATTAGGCTTGTAACTCATCATCTTTGCTGACCCATCTCCAGAGAATTCCTTTTTTGTCAATTTCTTTGCCTCAGAACTTAACATTACAGCCTCTTCTCTTGGGTTAAACTCATCCATTACAGTAATTGAAACGAGTGTAGTAAAAGAATTCAATGTGTCTAATGCTAATGTTATCGCTGGAATTAAGTCTGTATTACCAAGTGCATCAGTCACCATTAAGGCTTCTAACCCTTTAGCCATGCCGTTAGACAGTTGCACGGGTATAGTATCACCATTCTGTCCTATGTAGACCATTTTTTCTAAGCCAAAAACAGTACTTGTCGTAACTTCTTGCTCATTCACCAAAAGACGCCCTAGCCCCTTGTTTTCGAGCATAAAACTTGAACCTAAAGCTCTAATTTCGTCATTTGGCGTGTCACTTTCTTTTACTGATTTCACGAACCAAACATTCCCTAAAGCTGAAGGATTTGGCCGCATGGCTTGTCCTTGAATAAAATATTTCACATTCAACAGGTCAAAAATCTTATTGTTCCCTGCTGAAAGTTGAAATTCAAATATATTTTGAATATTTCTCAATTTAGCTCCATGATAGCCACCTAAGTTTTTATGAAAATAAGATGCTCTAGAGCTACCCCAAGGGTTGTTATAAGTGAACACCCTATAGTTAGTAGCGTAATTTAGAGCTGAAAATTTATAAGAATCAATCACTCGGTTTTTACTTACCCCCGAATATTCTAAATCTATTGCTTTTTTCTTCCCTCTTACAGTTCCTTCCTCAATAGCTTTTGCAGTTATTGGATCAGCGACTTCAGCTTTTAATATTTCATAATCAGCTGGAGTTGGTGATAATGGGTATAAGATTTCTTCTTGTGCAACCCAATGTTTGTAATCTCCATTCCGTAGTTCATCTGAATTCAAGTAATTCAAATTCACAGGAATCATATCTGAGAGCACAAGAACCGCAAGCCCAACAATCACATAATAAGTAGATATTGAAGAATAGAAATACAATGCAAAAACAATAATACTCCCCAATACGAATAAAATTGACCTATTCATAGAACTGCTAAACATATCTTTTCTAGCCCCTTTAAATGCAAGTAGCTGATCTTCTGCTTTATCTGTTTCTGCCGACACAATTGCTTGTAATTGTTCTCCATTATTCAAATCAATTCCGTTTTGGGCAAGTTGATCCGATGGCAATTGCTGGATGTAATTCATAACATCTTTACCAACATTTTCAACTTTTGCCAAATCTTTACTTGATGTATAATTATCTCCTAATCCAATTACTTTTAAGCCGAGCAGAAACACAACAAAGGCTCCTGACGCAATTAGGAAAAGCTTCTTTCTCGTCTTTAAAACGTCTCTATTCTTAAACAATTGTTCCAAAAATAACACTCCAATTAAAGGTACAACTAACTCAATAAGAACCATGATTATCGTAACCGTTCTAAATTTATTGTATCCAGGTATATAATCGATAAACAACTCTGTCAATCCCATGAAGTTCTTTCCCCAAGATAAAACCAGTGCCAAGAGTCCAACTCCAAACAACACCCATTTCCGCTTATCGTCCAAATAAAATAATCCAAGAATCATAATAAACACCATTACAACCCCAACATATGTTGGACCTGAAACAATTGGTTGCTCTCCCCAATATAAAGGATAAGGAGCAGTCAGAATCTCTTTAATTTGAGCAGGAGTTCTGTCTGAATCCTCAATAACTTCCTTAAATTTTGAGTCGTTTATTCCGACAGAAGCTGAACCTTTAATGTATGGAGATAAAAGTGTAAAAGATTCTCCAATACCATAACTCCAAGTTGTAATGTAATCTTTATCTAAACCTCCCGAATTCTGCTTCGCATTTGTTCCGTCAGGATTTATTGTAATATCATTTCCTCCTCTAATCGTATGTTTCGCATACTCATTAGTCATGTTGATATTGCCATAATTAATGAATAAAGCCAAAAGATATGCACCAATTAATGACCCAGAGATAATAAAAAACTGCTTTAATTCTTTTGCTTTAAGGGCTCTAATCAATTCATAGACACCCAACCCAACAAGTAGTATTGCCAAATAATAAGTTACCTGAAGGTGATTACTCGCAATTTCAAAACACATAAATAGAGAAGAAAGCAGGACTCCCCATTTCCAATTCGAACGATAAGCTAAAATAAATGCCCCTAAAACTGGCGCCATCAAAGCAACTGTAACTGCCTTAGAATTATGCCCTGCTTGTATAATTACGATTTCATACGTCGCAAAAGCGAAAGCCACTGCACCAATAAACGCAACCATAGGTCTTATTTTTAAGCACAATGCTAAAATATAAAAACCCAATAAGTGTAACAGGAAAATCCCTGATGGTACTCCAAAAAACCGGAGGAAACCAATAATTCCTTTTTGAAAAAGATTGCCATCATAAAGAACAGAGATTTGAGTTGCTGGCATCCCTCCAAACATAGCGTTTGTCCATAATGGCTCTTCATCAAATATTTCACGGTGATGGGCAACTTCATTTGACATCCCTTTATGCTGTTCTACATCATGTTGTTTTAAAGAAAAACCATCGAATTCAGGTCCAAAAAAATTCAGCATCAAAACAAAAAATGCGAAAATAACAGCGAAATGCTTCCAATTATCCTTGAAGAATGCAACTAAATTCATAGCGAATTAATTTAATTTAAAATTATCAGATGAAGATACTATAATCTTGTGAATTTAAAGCTTTGGAAAACGTTTATTTGTCCTTTTGAAACTGATTAAACTCGATTCATTTTATGACAGAATTTAGCTTTTGAATATCATAACTAATGAAAAAATAATAAAATCCTGCTTCCCTCGGTGTAAAACCATTTTTTAAGTGAAATTAATTTTTACGATTTCACTTTTGATTTTCATATACTTAATGCCAATAAAAATAAAATAAGGTTACCTAGCTATGGAATCTCTTCAAAATCTACATCTTCAACATCATTTTTGCGAGCTGATTTCTTAAGAATATTTGTCTTTCCTAAATCCTGAGAAGCCTTCTTTTTTTGTTCTTGAAATTGACGTTTGGTAGATCTCATTTCACGTTCATCCTCCATATTTCTCTTCGCGATCATAAATTGCCCAATAAATCGCACTAAAAACAATACACCGACTATGATTAATATGGTACGGAATAAACCAGGAATACTTGCCTCAATGATCATTATTTAGATAAATGCATGTTTCTTTCAGAATAAATCTTCAAGAAAAAAGGATCTTTTAAAGTATCTATAAACTGAATTGCTTCTCCTGTCGATTTCATTTCGGGACCTAATTCTTTCTTTACATCTGGAAACTTCTCGAAGGAGAAAACAGGAATTTTAATAGCATAACCGTTCTTTTTTGGTTGGAAATTGAAATCTTTCACCTTTTTCTCACCTAACATAACTTTTGCCGCGTAATTAACATAAGGCTCATCGTATGCTTTTGCAATAAACGGAACAGTCCTCGATGCTCTAGGATTTGCTTCTATTACGTAAACAATATCATCTTTAATCGCAAACTGAATATTCATCAATCCAACCGTTTTTAAAGCGACGGCTATTTTATTCGTTATATCAATGATTTGTTCCATGACAAAATCTCCCAAATTATACGGTGGAAGAACGGCATAAGAGTCACCAGAATGAATTCCAGCAGGCTCTATGTGCTGCATTACTCCGATTATGTAAACATCTTCACCATCACAAATCGCATCGGCTTCAGCTTCAATAGCACCACCTAAAAAGTGATCCAATAGAATTTGATTTCCAGGCATTTCATTTAAAATATCAACTACATGGTGTTCTAGTTCATCTCTATTAATGACAATCTTCATTTTCTGCCCACCTAAAACATAAGAAGGACGAACCAATAAAGGAAAACCTAAATCATCAGATAATACAAGTGCTTGTTCTGCACTTTCAACGATTCCATACTTTGGGAAAGGAATGTTATTCTTTTCTAGCAACTCAGAGAAACGACCTCTATCTTCAGCAAGATCCAATGCATCGAAGCTTGTACCGAAAATTTTGATGCCGTATCGTTCTAATTTTTGAGCAAGCTTAAGAGCCGTTTGACCTCCTAGCTGAACAATTACTCCATCTGGTTTTTCATGACGAATGATATCATAAATATGTTCCCAAAAGACAGGTTCAAAATACAATTTATCAGCAGTGTCAAAATCTGTAGAAACCGTTTCAGGATTACAATTGATCATAATTGTTTCGTAACCACATTCTTTTGCAGCCAAGACCCCGTGAACACAGCTATAGTCAAACTCAATACCTTGACCAATTCTGTTTGGACCAGAACCAAGAACAATTACCTTCTTCTTTGAAGATACAACACTTTCGTTCTCATATTCGAATGTTGAGTAATAATAAGGTGTTTGTGCTTCAAATTCAGCCGCACATGTATCAACCAATTTATAAACACGGTTGATATTAAATTCTTCTCTCTTAGAATACACTTCAGACTCTAAACATCTTAATAAATGTGCAACTTGACGATCTGCATATCCTTTTTGCTTCGCTTCAAACATCAACTCCTTTGGAATTGTTTCTAAGTGAAACTTTTCTATTTTCTTCTCAAGATGAGTCATATCCTCAATCTGTCTTAAGAACCAGGGATCAATCTTTGTTTTTTCAT
>CAJQQA010000179.1 GCA_905480355.1 uncultured Flavobacteriales bacterium
TTTTATATCTTTTGAATTGACTAAAGCTGAATCTTGACTTCTGTATTCAAAATCAGGGACTACATGATAAATAGTATCGGCAACTTCCTTTCCATTTTTCATTGAATATTCAACGTCTCTTTCTCCTAGAATAGGCAAGAATATTTCTTGATTCTTTGAAGTGTTACATGAAAACGTTAAAAGAATAAGAACAGCAAAAAATACCTTATTTATTACTTTCATCAAATTGGTTTTGATCATATTCTTTCTGCAATAGAGATACATGTTGATTCATTCTACGAATCATACCCTCGGTTTTTCCAGAAAGAACCATTCTTAAGTGATTATTTCGATCCAAAAGTAAGAGCAGTTCTTGAAAGGCTTGCTTCCCATAGAATTCATCACCCTCTCGCAATAGTTTCTCATCATTTCGTTCAAAATCGTACACTTTTTTCGCGTCTCCTGAAGCCAATATCCACAAATCTGGATTATAATCTTTGATACGGTCTTTGAGCATTTCGTCAACACTTGAAAGGTCTTCAACAGGATTCCCTTCACCATCAGTGACAAATGAAATAATTCTCACTCCACCAGACTCTATAGTTCTTCTCATTTTTTGATAAACAAGCTGGTCAATATGCCAAAGAGAAATCGCACAGTTATCAGGACAAGTTAGCTGTAAGGTCGTAACCAAGACAACTTGATCATCAAATTCTTTATAACTTCTCTCTTTTCCATGAATATCCGTAAATGTATATCCAGCTGCGACACCGAAATCATCAAGTCGTTTAAATTTATGGGTACATTTTGAAGTCCCAATAAATACCAAAATAAAAGCCGGGCCAAACAAAAGTAGTATGACAAACAACCTTTTTTTTAACCCGGCAGCCTTTTTCGTAGACATATATACTTAAGCTTTAACTTGTAAACTCAGTCAAGTTTGCAAAAATCGCATTTCCTTCGGTAATCAATACAAAAATTAGGTACAATATAAAAATGAAATAAGGGATTAATATTACATACTTTAATCCTTTTCTTTCGTCTCCAAGGTGCATGAAAGAAAGTACAATGTATCCTGCTTTCACAAGAGTTAAACCAATAAACAACCATTTAATAATCATCCAATAGTCACTTGATTGTTTAATCATTGAGCCTAAAGCTACTTCAATGGCTGTGATGAAGGTGAGAATAAATGTTACTTGCCAAATCTTCTTACGAAGCTTAGCGCCTGTATCTTCATCGTGATGTGCATCTAAAGAATATTCTATAATATCGTCTCTTAACATAATGTTTTGTTTTCTAAATTATACCAGGTAAAAGAATGTAAATACAAAAACCCAAACCAAATCGACAAAATGCCAGTACAATCCAGTTTTTTCAACCATTTCGTAGTGTCCACGTTTATGATAGACACCTCTCAATACACCAAATAATATTAGAATATTGATCATTACTCCAGAGAATACGTGAAATCCGTGAAATCCAGTAATAAAGAAAAAGAACTGACCATAATGTTGTGGTCCATATTCATTTTGCTCTAAGTTCGCACCATAGATAATTCTATTCTTTTCACCAGCATTAACTGCTTCTTCGTACATTTTAACTGCTTCAGCTCCTTTTACCTCATCACCCATTTTATATGTTCCCCCAAATTCTTTGACGATCAAAGTCATATCAGAATTTGCTTTCTTCGCTATTGTTGCTTGAGAACCATCGTGCAAAGTGATAATGTCATTGTGCACGTGCCCTTCTGCTACCGCATGCGTATATAAATGCTTTAAGTCTTCCGTGATTTTATCATTAACCTGATGGTGATGACCTGCTACAGTTACAGTAAAGCTTTCAATTTCCCCAAAATTACCTTTAACAATTGCTTGTGAACCGTCAGCTAATTCTACTCTTCCAAATTCAGTTCCATGAATAAAGTGACTCCACTCCCATGCTTGAGATCCCACGAAGAAAAAACCACCAATAATGGTAGCAATCATCCATTTTGTCACTGCTTTTCTATCCATTCTATGTCCGGCTTCAACAGCTAGTACCATAGTTACAGAAGAAACGATCAAAATAAAGGTCATTAATGCAACATAAATCAAAGGATAATTTCCTTCCAGTAATGGCAAAGAGTGAAATGTTTCTTCACCAATTGGCCAAGAACCAAGGTAATCGTGTCTTGTAAAGCCGTAAGAAATTAATAAACCACTGAATGTTAAAGCATCAGATACTAAGAAAAACCACATCATTAATTTTCCGTAGCTCGTGCTAAAAGGAGAAATTTTTCCTCCCCATAATGTTTTCGAGTCAATTTGTTTAGTAGCGTGTCCTGCCATTCTCTAGAATTTTATGGTGCAAATTTAATGAATAAAAAGTAAAAAAAGTAGTAAATAGAGCCATAATAATCCTAAAAAGTGCCAGAAAGAAGCGCCCATTCGCATTTTTATATTATTGTCAGCTGAGATTACGCCTGCAAATGAGCTGATTACAAGCCTTACTACATAGAATAATGTGAATATTATATGAATTAAGTGTAAAAAGGTAATTAGGTACAAATAAGAAGAAGCTGTATCGGCTGACTCCATGGCTTTCATCTGCATATAATTCTTCAAAACTTTACCATTCATTTGCAGGTTTCTGTCTTTGTATTCCAGTTGCTTTCCTTTATAATAAACATGAAAATCCTTGCCCATTTCCCCTTTTGCGTAGAAGTCACCACGTAAATCTTTTACGTTAATTGCTAAATCTTTTAACCGGACACGGTCTGTGTATTTTAAATTTGTTGAATCTATATTTACAAGAGCATTTCCTTCAATTCGTAAGGGAGTGTTTTTATAGTAAAGAACAAAGTCTTTTCCATAATGATTGACAACAAATGATTCCTTTTCATCTACGACTAGAAACTGACTCATAAACGCTTGATATGCTTCTAATTGATTCTTAGTCATTTTCTCACCTTTCAATAAGAATTTATTCCCGTCAATTTCGATGAAGTCACCTTTATACTTCACTTCAAAATAGTCGCCATAACGACCATCAGTAACGATTATCGCATTATTAGCAGGGTGAATACCATTATCAATTAATACTCCATATCCTTTGAACTGATAATAAACAAAGCCAAGACCAAGAATAAAGGCTATTGAAACCGCTATTTTCATTTTTGCTAACTGTCCTTTTTTAGAAGACGAGACTGCAAATACAAAAGCAATACTGCTCAATAAAATTAATACAGTACTAATCCAGAAAGGAGTCGGTAGTGTGAATTTGAGCCAAAAAGTATCTCCCATTGAAACGATATAGGCGGAAGTTAATCCTGCAAACAGCATTACAACACTGAACATACTCACATAGACAATGTTTTGTTTAGCCTTTTCGAGCTGTGCTTTGTTTTCTTTTTCTTTCAATTCTCTTGAAAAATTCTTTGTTTCTAATTCTTCACTCATAAAGCCAAAAGTTTAATTATCATTTCATCAACGCTATCAAAAACGTATGCAAATTGTATAATCGGAAGATATATAAAAGAGGCAAACATTAATTTTCTCGCATCTTTCACGTTCAAACTGAGGTATAATTTATAGGATAAGATAAAAAATCCGAGTCCGATTAGTATTGCAATAATAAAAGAAGTTAAGCCTGTTACACCCAACAGCCATGGAAGAACGCTAAATGGAATAAGTGCTAGCGAGTATACAACAATTTGAAATGCAGATGCTTTTGATTTTCCTGATTTTGATGGGAGTAAGAAAAATCCACCTGCCTTATAGTCATCAAACGATACCCAAGCGATTGCCCAAAAATGAGGGAACTGCCATGTAAATTGAACGAAAAACAGTATCCCAGGCAATATGCCAAATTCTCCTGTATAAGCAATGGCTCCGAGCATTGGAGGAATAGCTCCTGGAAAAGCTCCAACAAAAACAGCCCATGGCGAAATTCGTTTCATTGGAGTGTAAACAAATACGTACAAGACAAATGCAAGTATGCCAAGAAGTGCTGAATATAAATTAATGAGATACAATAGATAAGTGCCTGATAGTATACAAAATATAACAACTATTACACCCTCCGTAACAGTCATTATTCCTTGTGGGATTGGACGTTTTTCTGTCCGCTTCATAAGTTTATCGAGATCTCTTTCCCAAATCTGATTTGAACCGTTGGATGCTGCAGTTACAAGTAACCCACCAACCAACAAGTACACTAGAGTTTCTCCGTCGGAACCTCCAACAAATAAATAACCTGAAAGTGCTGAAATAATAACAAGAGCGGACAATCTAAACTTCGTGAAAACGATGTAAGCTTTGATTTTTTGACCTATAGTTGGCTTGTTGTCAACTGAACTCATAATGAAATTTTGCTCATCAAAAGTAACTATAAAATAAGCGTAAAGAAAGAAAAGAATCGATTAAATAAATCGGTATTATTGGTATTGAATTACCAATAATATTGAGTCTACATTAATCGAATTTTCTCCTATAATGCTATTGTCATTAAACTCCAAAATTGACCCTATTCCTAAAAGATATTTCTCTCTTAACTTTGCATGGGTAGATTCTTTTACTTTAATATGCGCGGGCCCATATTCTGCTTTCTTTTGGTAGACTGCAAAGTGATATTTAGCGTCTGAAATTTTCGTTTTATCTACATTTATTTCGGATAAATCTTTAGCAACAATCGCTACATTAACATTCTCAAGAATACAATGAACGATGTCCACTTTTGAGTTTTCACCGCATGAAATACCTTTGTCTTTTGCATTTGAAATTAAGCAGCTTTTCACAGTTATTTTACTTCCTGAAAAATCGAGGCAATCATTTCCTGCATTACGAAAAAATGAACTTTTTACTGTTCCTTGGCAAAAATCAGCATCAAATCCATCTGAAGAACTTCCATCAATTGTTGTATTATCCATTATGAATTTGCAACGAATTAAATTCACGCCATCTTCACAGTTATTATTCAAAAATGCAGAATTTTCAATTTTCAATTCTGACTCGTAAAAAGTGACCGCTCCAGTTAGTGATCTATTGTACTTCTCTAACGAGCTAAATCCATTGAATTGTGTGTGAATTATTTTCGATTTAGAACCTGGTGCGATAACAGTAAAACCATTTGCAGAATTATCAGAAGAATGAATAAGTACTCCTCTATTAGCTGTTCCAATTAGTTCAACTGGAGATAGGGAAAGAAACCCTGCGCCATTAATAAAATCAATGTCAGTGCCTGATTCAATTATCAATTTTGTTTTTTTGGGAATAACAATATCTTCATTCACTCGATAAACGCCGCTATTTATTCTTAAAACTGCGCCATTATTCTCTCGTTGGATAAAAGAAGGGATATTAACTTTTGCAACTTCCAAACCACCGGGAACTGGCCATTGACTTATTTTAATTCGATAAACTCGATCTCCAGTGTTTTTTGCTTGATAATAAATGTAACGTGCATTTTTAGGAAGCTCCAATTCACTTTGAGAGAATGTGACTTTGTATCGACTCATTTTTTTATCCACAAGGTTAATTCGATCTTCTTTTTCCGATTTCAGTGAGTAGCCAATAATTAAAATGTCATTTACATGAAAGTTTCTTAATACAATTGTTGTATTAAGAGAGTCTTTGGTTTTTACATATGCCTTTAACGCAATAGTCTCGTATACAAATTTATCTGTTAGCTCTTTAAACACATACACTTCTTCTTTTCTTTGGAGAATCTCATCTTTCGAAGCAATCACTTCTTGCAAGAATTCAGCAACCTTTGCAGCATTCCGCACAAAATACTCCTTATTAAAGTGATAAGATGGATCCTCAAATTGCAGTAATTCTTCTATTGTTTTAATTTCACTCTTTAGTGAATTTACTATTCTTTTTAGGTACGTTTTATTCGTGAACTTCTTTAAGAATTGTATGTAGTAATCGAAAAAAACCTGATTTTGGAAAAGAGCTTCTGTTGTAGTAAAGTGCTTTTTATCTAGCCTTGTTAAAGGTTCTAGTCTGATCTCATTATGCTCAAATTCTGTATAGCAATCATATGCTATTGGCTCAAGTAAGCTTGTTATTGGATTTACATAAAACCGTTGATTGTGCCAAATCAGTCCATGCTTACCATTTAATAATTCTATTAATGCTGCGTATTTCGCCATTGATTTCACATCAATGTAATCCTCCATTTCGCTGTCATGATTTCGATACCGATCCATCTGAACTTGAGCAATACTGAAGAGATTACTTAGGACAGGAGACTTCTTGGTTCTATTCTTCTTAAATGGCTTAATCTCTGAAGATTGCAAAATTGGAACACTGTAAAAACCATTATCATCAATTTCTTTTTTGTGATGCTCCCAAACCCCCTCTTCATCAAACTTAACAATTGGTGCTTCTCTTCGGTTCCGAGCTTCTAATAGTTGCTTATCAAAGTGCTCTTCTAATGCATAGACTCCCATCTTCTGTCCATTAATAATAACGGGGACAAAAATGTATTTCGTTGTCAGCACATCCTCTTTCTCGAACAACTTATGAGCAAACCACTCAGACATAAAAGACCTCGTGTTAGGGTTTTGAATAGAGAATGATTTCAGACCTCTGTAGGCATTATTGCCTTTCATTTTTATTCTGAAAGACCATTTATCTGTTTTTAGATGATCTGTCCAATCCCCTTTCAGTCTCAATTTCATTGGAATGAAAGAATTGTCAATTTTGATTTTCGCGTCAACATACTTTTTTAAACCCTTTGAAATCATGCCATCAGTTAAAGCTCGATCTCGAAAGCCAGATATTGAAGAATAAGCTTCATCAGACATAACAATCTCCATAGCCTCATGTTTATCGTCCGGCATAGAATGATTAAAATAGGCTTCAATTTTTATGTCATCAAAATAAACAGGCTTCGTTTCAAAGCTATAGACATAAATTTTAACTGATGAATGGTTTTGATTCGCCTTATAATAACACTGAATAAAATCCCATTCGCCCTCAGAGTATGCGGCTATTCCTGACTCGACATTCAGATTATTACCTTCAGAATTATCAGCAATAACAATCGCTCCATTCTTTTCTGCAGAATTCCTCCAAACTGAGACGCGAATGATATCGCCTTTAAGAATATTATCTATAGTGTAGCCTAATGTATATGGATGCAAAGAATCTGTTTTAACAGAATACTTTCCTGATTTGTAAAAATCCATAGATTGATTTTCAGCACCTTTCAGTGAATCTTTACCAATTACAAAACAGGAATTGATTTTCGTTTCAAGATCTAACTGGATATAAATATTCTCTCGAAAAGATTGATCATCTACCTTATTTAATTGACAAGCACCAAAGAGTGCGACAACTATTATAAAAGAGAGAAAACGCATCTGATCACTGAGTAGGTTTACAATAGTTATCCTTAGATAATCAACATCGCATCACCGTACGAATAAAATCTATACTTTTCTTTTACTGCTTCTTTGTATGTAGACATCATCAATTCATGGCCTCCAAAAGCGGAAATCATCATTAACAATGTGGATAATGGAGTGTGAAAATTCGTAATCAAAGCATCAGCTATACTAAAATCATACGGTGGGAAAATAAATTTGTTCGTCCATCCTTCATATGGTTTAAGCATACCGTCAGTACTAACTGATGTTTCAACTGCTCTCATAGCTGTAGAACCTACTGCAATAATCTTCTTTTTATTCTTCTTTGCCTTATTCACTATATCAGCACATTCTTGGGTAATGAACGCTTGCTCAGAATCCATTTTATGCTTCGTTAAATCTTCAACTTCAACAGGTCTAAATGTTCCTAGTCCAATATGTAATGTTACTTCTGCAAATTCAACTCCCTTTAGCTCAAGTCGCTTCATTAATTGACGAGAGAAATGCAATCCTGCCGTTGGAGCTGCTACTGCACCTTCATTCTTTGCATAAATTGTTTGGTATCTTTCTTCATCCGTTGATTCAACATCTCTTTTGATGTACTTTGGAAGTGGAGTTTCACCTAATTCGGTAATTTTATTTTTAAATTCTTCGTAAGAACCATCAAACAAAAAACGCAACGTTCTTCCTCTCGATGTTGTGTTGTCTATAACTTCGGCGATTAAAGAATCATCGTCTCCGAAATACAACTTATTACCTATTCTTATTTTTCGAGCTGGATCAACAAGCACGTCCCAAAGTAGGCTTTCTTTGTTCAACTCTCTCAATAAGAAAACTTCGATTTTAGCACCTGTTTTTTCTTTGTTACCGTACATTCTTGCAGGAAAAACTTTTGTGTTATTCATTACCATTACATCCTCTTCATCGATATAATTAATAATATCCTTAAACAATTTATGTTCAATTTTTCCGGTGTCTCTATGAATAACCATCAGACGAGATTCATCTCTGTTTTCACTTGGGTATTCTGCAATTAACTCCTCTGGTAAATCGAAGTTAAATTGTGACAGTTTCATTTTATTCATAACGAGAATTGTATTTTTAAAAAGGAACGCGAAGTTAAGAAAAAATACGCTTTAATTCCTATCAAAAATACGATTTACAATTCCGCTCGTTAAAAAATGCCTAACTTTGTCTCATGAATGACTTGCGCCCTATAACAGATTGGATCCCAATCACCATGAAAGATTTAAAAAAACGCGGTCTTGATGAGGTGGATGTTGTTTTGATTTCTGGTGATGCCTACATAGACCATCCCTCTTTTGGAACGGCTGTGATTGGACGAATTATTGAAGACGAAGGCTTTACTGTTGCCATTGTTGCGCAACCAAGTTGGACGGATGATTTACGCGATTTCAAGAAGTTTGGACGACCTAAACATTTCTTTGGTATCACCGCAGGCTGCATGGATTCAATGGTAAATCATTACACTGCAAACAAGCGTTTACGGTCAACAGACTCTTATACTCCTGGCGGTGAGGCTGGCTTTCGACCAGATTATGCAACTGTTACGTATTCTAAAATAATCAAAGAATTGTACCCAGATGTACCAGTACTTATTGGTGGAATCGAGGCTTCTTTGCGTAGAGTTACTCATTACGATTACTGGTCAGACAAGCTTAAACCGTCCATTTTAGTTGATTCTAAAGCTGATATTCTCATGTATGGAATGGGTGATCAACCTTTAAGAGAAATGCTGCGCTTATTAAAAAAAGGAGTGCCTTTCGAAGGTCTCAAAACTATTAAACAACTTGCTTTTCTTCAGGGTGCAGATGAGGAGTTGCCAAAAAATAAAAATTGGAATACACTTGAACTGACTAGTCATGAGGTCTGTTTGACAGATAAAATAAAATTTGCGTCAAACTTTAAGATAATAGAAGTTGAGTCTAATAAATGGCAAGCTGACAGAATTACGCAGAAAATTGGAGATCAATTATTAGTAGTCAACCCACCTTACAAGACAATGACCGAAAAGGAGATTGACACTTCTTTTGACCTTCCATACACTCGATTGCCTCATCCTAAGTATAAGAAAAGAGGCGCTATACCGGCTTATGAAATGATTAAGTTCTCGGTGAATATGCACAGAGGGTGTTTTGGCGGATGTAG
>CAJQQA010000180.1 GCA_905480355.1 uncultured Flavobacteriales bacterium
TCCATCCAATAGCCTCCCTCTTTTTCACCAAAATTTCAATTAGTTTATTGTCACACCTATTTTTCCTAAAATTATTTTCTTTATATAATTCTCATTTGAGAGAAAAGACATATATTTGCACCTCAAAAATGAGGGTTTAATTTCTAAAAAGACGTTTATATGTCGAATATTAAAGGTAAGGTATCACAGGTAATAGGTCCTGTAATTGATGTGAGTTTTGATAAGGGTGTTGAGCTGCCAAGTATCTTCGATGCATTAGAAGTGCGAAAGGAAGACGGTACACGAGTGGTTCTAGAAGTTCAATCACACATTGGTGAAAATTCTATTCGTTCTATTTCTATGGATTCTACAGATGGATTCATGAGAGGAATGGAAGTAGTTTCTACAGGTTCGGCAATTAAAATGCCGATTGGTGAAGAAGTTAAGGGACGTTTGTTTAATGTTGTTGGTGAAGCTATCGACGGACTTAAGCAATTAAGTACTGATAACGGAATGCCAATTCACCGCGAAGCTCCTAAATTTGAGGATTTATCAACAGCTACTGAAGTTTTATTTACTGGTATTAAAGTAATTGATTTGATTGAGCCTTATGCTAAAGGTGGAAAAATTGGTTTATTTGGTGGTGCCGGAGTTGGTAAAACAGTATTGATTCAAGAGTTAATTAATAATATAGCCAAAGGTCACGGTGGTTTATCAGTTTTTGCGGGTGTTGGTGAAAGAACACGTGAAGGAAATGATTTACTTCGTGAAATGTTAGAGTCAGGGATTATCAAATACGGAGATGATTTCATGCATTCTATGGAAGAAGGTGGATGGGATCTTTCTAAAATTGATATGGAAGTGATGAAAGAGTCGAAAGCAACGTTTGTTTTTGGTCAAATGAATGAGCCTCCTGGAGCACGTGCTCGTGTAGCATTGTCTGGATTGACAATGGCCGAGTATTTCCGTGATGGAGAGAAAGATGAGGAAGGAAAAGATATCTTATTCTTTGTTGATAATATATTTAGATTTACACAAGCTGGTTCTGAAGTTTCAGCACTGCTAGGAAGAATGCCATCAGCGGTTGGTTACCAACCAACATTGGCTACTGAAATGGGTCAAATGCAAGAAAGAATTACATCTACAAAAAGTGGATCGATTACTTCTGTGCAAGCGGTTTATGTCCCTGCAGATGATTTAACAGATCCAGCACCAGCAAATACGTTTGCTCACTTGGACGCAACAACAGTGTTGTCGCGGAAAATTGCTGAGCTTGGGATTTATCCAGCTGTTGATCCATTAGATTCAACATCTAGAATTTTAACGCCAGACATCGTTGGTGATGAGCATTATGATTGTGCACAACGCGTAAAAATCACATTGCAACGTTACAAAGAGCTACAAGATATTATTGCAATTTTGGGTATGGATGAATTATCTGAAGAAGATAAATTAATCGTACACAGAGCAAGACGTATCCAACGTTTCTTATCTCAACCATTTCACGTTGCTGAGCAATTTACAGGACTTCCTGGTGTATTGGTCGATGTACAAGAATCAATTAAAGCATTTAATGAAATTCTTGACGGGAAATACGATCAGTATCCTGAAGCAGCCTTTAACTTAAAAGGTGGTATCGAGGAAGTGATTGAAGCTGGAGAGAAAATGATTGCTGAAAACGCTTAATTTAAAATTAACGCAAAATGCATTTAGAAATAATAACACCAGAATCAAAGATTTTCTCTGGAGAAGCTGAAGCAGTTCAGTTTCCAGGTTTAGACGGCTCTTTTCAAGTGTTGGATAATCATGCAGCAATAATTTCTGCATTGGCTAAAGGAGTCGTGAAAGCAAATTTAAACACTGCTTTTAGCTCTCCCAACTCTAATGAATTGATTAAAGTAGATGCTTCTGATAAGAAAGTGATTAGAGTAGAGATTAAAGGAGGAGTCATGGAAATGCAGAACAATAAAGTGATCGTTCTTGCGGAATAATAAAAAGTTTTAAAAAAAGAAAGGGAGATGGGTAACCGCCTCCCTTTTTTGTTAAAGTACGTTAAGTCTAAGTCCCAAAAGTAGCAACTAATACGTAAGTTTCATTATTTTCGTTGTTTACTATATAAATAGGAATGAGTACATTAGAAAAAATAGATCTAAAGAACACACCGAATCACATCGCTATCATAATGGATGGTAATGGCAGATGGGCAGAGAAACAAGGTGAGAGCCGACTGTTTGGTCATGGCATTGGTGTGGAGTCTGTTCGCGAAGTACTTAAAGGAGCACAGGAGACAAATGTAAAATACCTTACACTCTATGCCTTTTCTACAGAAAACTGGAATCGGCCAAAGGCTGAAGTTGAAGGCTTAATGAATTTATTGGTCACCACAATAAGTAATGAGGTCGATGAATTGAATAAAAATAATGTCAAGATTTCAACCATTGGAGATTTGGACAGGCTTCCCGGAGATTGCAAAGCAGAGATGATTAGCGCATTTGAATGTACAAAGACGAATACTGGCGTGAATTTGATTTTGGCATTAAATTATAGTGCGAAATTGGAATTGGTGAATGCAGTAAAATCAATCGCTAATGACGTTGTAAATGGAGAATACGATATCGATGCAATCGATGAACAGACTATTGTACAACAACTTTACACTTCTGAGATTCCGGATCCAGAATTGTTAATACGAACAAGTGGAGAACATCGAGTAAGTAATTTTCTGTTATGGCAAATTGCCTATACTGAGTTTTATTTCACCAATGTACTTTGGCCAGATTTTAGAAAAGAGAATTTATACGATGCTATTTTTGATTATCAATCGAGAGAAAGACGATTTGGTTTAGTATCTGAACAAATAGAAAAAAAAGCATGAGTTTGAAAACCGTCATTTTTAGTCTACAATTCACAATATTATCTGCAGTTGCATTCACACAAATAGGAGGATTAGATATTGATTATCGAAATCCACAAACCTATGAAATCGGACCCATTCGTGTTGATGGCGCAAATAATTACGATCACAACGCAATAAAGCTTCTTGCTGGATTACGCCAAGGACAGTCAATTACGCTGCCAGGAGAGCAAATTTCAAAGGCGATCAATAAGTTGTGGGAGGAGGGATTGTTTTCAAACATAGAAATTTATGCGGAAAAGGAAATCGCGGGAGTTATTTACCTCGTAATTAAAGTAGCAACTCGACCTAAATTATCTCGATTCAAATTTATTGGAGTAAACAAAAGAGAAGCAGATAAACTCCGGGAGGAAATTTCATTATTTTCTGGGAAGACGATTACTGAAAATTTAATTTTTGCAACCAAAAGTCAAATCAAAGGTTACTTTAGAGAAAAGGGCCATTATTCTGTCACTGTAGACATTAACAAGCAACAGGATAAATTGATGAATAATTCTGAAATATTCATCATCACAGTTGACAAAGGCCGAAAGGTTAAAATTGGTGAGCTGACAATTGTGGGGAATGAATCAGTGAAAACATGGAAGCTGAAAGCAGCAATGAAAGACACCAAACAGAAGAAGTTCTGGCGATTTTTCAAGCGATCAAAATTTAATTTAGCAGCATACGATAGAGACAAAGCACTGATGCTTGCGAAATTCGGAAAAGATGGTTTACGCGATGCTGAAATTAAATTTGATACAGTATACCTTGCAAATAGAAAGAATTTACATATTAAAATTACAATAGACGAAGGAGAGAAGTACTTCTTTGGAGATATTGAATGGATTGGTAATACGAAGTTTAAGACATCTTTTCTTGACACCATTTTAGGAATAAAAAAAGGAGATGTTTACAACAAGACCTTGCTTGAACAACGTTTGTTTATGAGTCAAGATAACCGTGATATTTCTTCGTTATACATGGATAGAGGTTATCTTTTTTTCCAAATAATTCCTGTTGAAATGCATGTAGAAAAAAACTATATCAGTTACCAGATGCGAATTATCGAAGGGAAAGAAGCCCGAATTAGAAGAATTATCATTAAGGGAAACACGAAAACAAATGAATATGTTATTCGACGAGAAATAAGAACGAAGCCAGGAGATTTATTCAATCGAAATGACATCATTCGTACACAGAGAGAATTGGCTCAATTGGGGTACTTTAACGAGCAAGCTTTCCAAATAAATCCAATTCCAAATCCGCAAGATGGAACTGTTGACATTGAGTATGTTGTAGAAGAAAAGTCATCTGATCAGATCGAATTGTCAGGAGGTTATGGTGGAGCTGGAGTTAATGGCAGGGGTCGAATTATAGGAACATTAGGCTTAACATTCAATAATTTCAGTATTCAAAACATTTTCAAGAAAGGCTCATGGACTCCTCTCCCTGGAGGCGATGGTCAACGGTTGTCGTTAAGAGCTCAAACAAATGGTCGTTTTTACCAGGGGTATAATTTTTCGTTCACTGAGCCTTGGTTGGGAGGTAAAAAACCAACTTCTTTGTCTGTTTGGTTAAATCATACAGCACTTGGAAACGGAACACTTCCTTCAAATGTGGACTATAGTGGACTTGGAATCACAGGACTTGGAGTTGGGATTGGCCGAAGGAAAAAAATTCCAGATGATTGGTTTCAAGCTTATTATGAGTTGAGTTATCAATACTACGCCGTAGTGGATTATGTGAATTTCGGTATTTTTACTAATGGATACGCCAATGACATCGCCTTAAAATATACATTACAACGTAACTCTGTGAGTGCGCCGATTTATCCGCAGGGAGGATCAAACATTAAGTTTACTGGAAAAGCAACATTACCTTATTCGTTCTTTGATGATGTAGATGATTACTCCGATTACACAAATCAAGAACGTTACAGATATTTGGAGTATTACAAATTAAAATTGACTGGAGAATGGTATTTTCCTTTAACAATGGATAAAAAACTGATTTTAATGCCACGAATTGGTTTTGGATTTATGGGAGCTTATACCAAATCTAAAGGACTTACACCTTTCGAGCGATTTAACTTAGGAGGATCTGGATTAACGGGTGTAAATCAAATTGGGGGACAAGAAATCATTGCATTGAGAGGTTATGAAGAAGGAGGAGGAGGTCTCCACAGTCCGGGAGGTGATCCTTTTATTGCCAAATATACTTTAGAGTTAAGGTACCCAATTTCATTGAATCCATCAGCAACATTTTATGCACTTGCTTTTGTCGAAGCAGGAAACACATATCCAGATGCGTCGCGATTTAATCCGTTTAACGTGAAACGAGCAGCTGGGTTAGGTGTAAGGGTATTCTTGCCAATGTTTGGAATGCTAGGACTCGATTATGGTTTTGGATTTGATACACTCGACCCATGGTCCGGTGGTTTCGGTGGAGCTTCAGATCAAAGTGTTCAAGAAAAAGGATTTTTCCCGAAGCTGAATTTCACAATCGGAATGAATTTAGGTGAATTATAATGGAAATTAAGTATAATAAAAGTTGTAAATTCGCCGTTCAGAAGACTAAAAGAACCTAATATGAAAACATTTTTTTTAGTAGTACTTATATTTTTTGGCACAGGATTTGTCAATGCTCAAAAGTATTCATATATCGATTCGGACTATATTTTAAATAATATTCCGGCATATTCCGGAGCAAAAGAGAAACTAGATAAACTTGCCGATCGCTGGACGAAAGAAATTGAAAAGCGCTATGAAGTATTAGCGATGAAAAAGGAAAATTTCGCACGAGAAGAAGTTCTTTTACCAAAAGAGGAGAAGAAAAAGCGAGGAGAAGAGATTAAAAAACTAGAGTTAGAGGCGATGCAAATGCAAAAACTTCGATTTGGAGTGGAGGGTGATTATTTTCAGAAAAGACAAGAGCTGATAAAACCTATTCAAGATCAAATTTACGAAGCAATGCAGAAGGTAGCTTCAAAAAGAAACTATAGCTTTGTTTTTGACAAGGCGAATCAAAGCAATTTGATTTATGCAGATAGTAAGTATGATATAAGTAACAGTGTACTAAAAGAAATGGGAATCACTGTTCGATAAATTAAATAGAAGTAATAAATTAAACCAGAAAAATGAAAAAGTTAATTATCGCGTTATTATTAGTATGCAGTGTTGGAACAATCAACGGACAAACCAAAATTGCTCATGTAAATTCTCAAGTATTATTAGATACTTTACCTTCTCGTAAGGCGGCCATCGTTAAGCTACAAGAGTTTGAAGCGGCAGGAGTTCAAGAATTACGGGAAATGGAAGCAGATTTTAATTCAGCTTATGGATCGTACGAACAAAAAAGGTCCACTTATTCTCCTGTAATTATTAAAATTGAGGAAGAAAAATTGATGAAGAAGCAACAGTCTTTGCAAGAAAGAGAAAAATCTTTGCAACAAGAAATGCAAGTTTATTCTCAAGAGCTGAATACTCCAATTTTAAACATGGTACAGCAGGCTGTGCAATTAGTTTGTGAGAGAAAGAAAATCAATTACGTTATTGATGAGTCCGTAACACTCTATTTCGCTGGAGGTACAGACATTACTTCTGAAGTTATTACAGAGTTACTCAAAATGGACAAATAACAATAAAGTAAACTATAATTTGTAAAGGGTAATCGAATTGATTGCCCTTTTTTTTGTAATATTAAACGATGGGTCCAATTGGCATTTTTGATTCTGGATACGGTGGCTTAACAATTTTACAAGACATCCGTAAAGAGTTACCCGAGTACGATTATTTGTATCTCGGAGACAATGCTCGTGCGCCTTATGGATCAAGATCTTTTGACCGTGTATTTGAATTTACTTTGCAAGCTGTTCAAGAATTGTTTGATCGTGGATGTGAAATGGTGATTCTTGCCTGTAATACCTCTTCAGCTAAAGCTTTACGAAATATTCAACAAAATTATTTACCAGAATCTGCACCAGATAAGCGTGTCTTAGGGGTATTACGGCCAAGCACAGAAGTAATAGGACAGTTTACAACCAATCATCATATTGGAATTTTAGCAACACAGGGAACAGTTTCTTCAGATTCATATGTAATTGAGATTAAGAAATTTTCTCCGCAAAGTAAAGTGCATCAGCATGCATGTCCTTTGTGGGTTCCGCTAATAGAAAATAATGAACATACGACTGAAGCAGGTCGGGAATTCATCAAGAAAGATGTTGAAAAGCTCTTGCTGAAGAATAAAAACATAGACACTATATTGTTGGCTTGTACTCATTACCCTGTATTAAAAGATTATATAGAAACTATTGTTCCTGATGGTGTAGCTGTTATTTCTCAGGGAAAAATTGTAGCGAAAAGCTTGTCGGATTATTTGTTGAGACATCCTATTATGGATTCTAAGTGTACTAAGAACGGAACGGTTCATTTTTTAACGACTGAAAATCACGTAGAGTTTGACAAAAACGCAAGCCATTATTTGGACGATTCTATTCATTCGACTACAATTACTTTACCGAATAAAACAAGGTAAGGAAAGCTTCACCTTTTCTCAAGCGTAATAAAGTTAAAATTTTGTTCTTTTTTGGTTGGCGTCAAATGGTCAACATTAATGAAGTCTTTGGTGCTGAAATTCTCTCCAAATGTAGTCTCAAATCCCCCTTGATCATATTGCTTAATCTTGATACTACTGCATTTTTTTGGCCCACTTTTAGAGAATGTTCCAATGATCACTGTTCCATTTTCTTGAATACTTTGAGATAGTGTTGAGGCGTAAGTATTTATATCGTTTTGTGCGGTTAAAAAGTGAAAAGCTGCCCTGTCATGCCAAAGGTCATAGCGTTTTTGTGATGTGAAATCGGTAATGTCTGTCACAATCCATGTCACTTCCGTTTGCCGTTCACCCAATCGTTTCTTTGCTTTATCAATTGCCTGTTGAGATATATCGAGCACTGTAATATCTTTATAACCCAAGTCGAGTAGATGATCAACAAGGAAACTATCACCACCCCCTATGTCTATAATTGCGGCGTCTTTTGGTAAGTTGGAAGAAGTAATCAAGTTCAAAGAAGTTACAGGCATCATTTGATACCAACTGACATCTTGGAGATCTTTTGTCGTGTAAATTTCTTCCCAATGCTTTTTACGATTCATGTTATATCCTATTTAACAGTAAAGTTCAGAAATTTAAATTGTAGTTAAGTAACTTATGTTTCATAACTAGGATAAACCATATCTATTCGTTTTCGGACTCTTCAAGTTTATTAGCAACGTAAATAACAACGAAGAGAACAAGCACAGAAGCAGCTAAAATCCGTAAAATGTTGCTCGAAGATTTAAAATCACTTTGTATCTATCGTATCAGCAGTTGTTCCATTAGTTTCCGCATCAATACCCTCGATCATTTTAACGGCTTCTGGTCGTGGAGGATATATTTTCGAGACGATTACTCCAACAATCATGGCAACGGCAAAGGCTGGCGCAAGTACATCAAGCGCAACGAAATACTCTCCAATATTGTCCATTTCTTTGAAAACAAAATTGAATAAAATGACTCCTACGAATCCAGAGATCATTGAGGCAATGGCCCCTCTTTCTGAATAACCCTTCCAAAATAGTGTGAGAATAATTACTGGGCAGAAGGTGGCCGCAATGCCTGACCAGCCAAATATCACGACCCAGAAGACCTGCCTGTCGGGGGAGACGTAGTTCAGAATGATTGCAATTATTAAGGCTGTAAGTGCCATGATAATTGTAGAAATTCTAGAAATTTTCGTCAAGTTTTCATCCTTCAAATGTGGTTTAAAGATCTTCTGATAGAAGTCACGTGTAATTGCACTAGAAGCTAGAATCAATAAAGAATCAATAGTGGACATTATTGCGGATAAAACAATGGCGACAAAGACGGCAACGAGAATGGGAGGAAGGAATTCTCTTGTTACAAGATCAAGTACATTTTGTCCGTTATTGCCTAAGTCGGCTGCATGTGCCCCGTCTTCTGAGAAATAGATTCGTGCGAGAATACCAATCGTTACTGCTGCGGCATCTGTTAGTAAGGTAAACGCAATCGCAACCCATTTTCCTTTTTTGATTTCGTTTTCATCTTTGATAGACATAAAACGAACATAAACTTGCGGTGAACCCAAGAAGCCAAGCCCGATCATGGAAAGCCCTAAAATTGTAAAGAGGTTCATCCAACCATCATTACTTCTTCCCATAACTTGAGTAAGCGTTGGGTCTATGGCGTTAAGTCCTTCAGTGACACCAGTGCCATGATCCATTGAAAACCAAACAACTATTGGAAGGAGAACCAGTCCGAGAAACATAAGTACTCCTTGGAATAAATCTGACCAAACTGCAGCTACAAAACCACCAATAAAGATGTATGCCAGAACAATGATAAATCCAATTAATGCACCCCATTGATGCTCCAGACCAAGCATAGATTCAAAGGCGATTCCAGTAAGATCAATTTGGGTTGCGACGTAAATCACGATAAAAACTACGAGTACGACAGCTGCAACTACTCGAAGTGTGTGGCTTACTGACTTGAAGTGACTTTGAAGGTAATCTGGGATAGTAATGGCGCCATATTTGTCGGATCGCCTTTTGAAGCGCTTGGCCATAAATTGCCATGAAACAAAGACACCGAGTAGTTCACCGACGACTACCCAATATCCTGAGTAGCCTGCCATTGCTCCCATTCCCGTGAGGCCGATTAAAAGCCAACCTGATTCTCCGGTTGCTCTTGCTGAAAATGCAACTGCCCAAAAGCCCATTCCTTTCCCCCCAACGTAATAATCACTCATTGATTTAATTCTGCGAGAAGCGAGAATTCCAATGAGAAATAGAATTCCAACATAAATAGCGAGTACAATATACTTGGTCAGTAAATTTTCAGTTTCCATGAATAATAAATTAAAGAGTTTGAAGACTTTATTTTTTATGAAAGTCCAATTCTGAGTAAAAAGTACACAAAATTTTATGAAGTGAGGTTAAAAATAACAGAAGTCACTGAATTAGTCATCTTGTATTGAAATTAAGTAATTAATACCATTCACACGGGGAGTGTTTATTTCATCTTACTCTTAATCGTCCAGCCTACCAAAAAAGCACGCTCTTTTGCGAGCTCCGCTTTCCCCCCAATAAATAAAGCATCTACTGTTTCATTGAAAAGAAAAATCCATTGGTCAAAATGCTCTTGTTTTAAACGCATGTGCATGTGTTTTTTTGTCACATCAGTTGTATATCCTGCCTCGTCCAGTAGCACAAAGCTCCAAAAGTTGATCATTTTAGGCATATGATGTTCGAAGTTCAAATTTTTAAAAAATGGCGAAAGAATATCATCTTTGAGTACTTTGGTGTAGAACTCATTTACAAGCGTTTCTACGTCTTTTTTTGTTTGAATGTCATTCATCATTTGTTCTTTGAAACAATCAGAGTTTTAGTATTATGTTCACACGATGTTGAAATTAAAAATATAATCAAGATACCATTTTCATCTTTAGTACCGCCCAATATTTCACCTTTTTACTCTTAAAAATCTTTGCATAAAAAAAGGAGAGAACCTGAGTGTCTCCCCTTTACAATTGATTATCTGCAAATGCATTAGACTCTCTATCGGATTATCATTAATCTCTTAGTCTCTAATTGATTCCCCACTCTTAATTCTAAGAAGTATGTTCCTTGTGAAAGGTTTTGGGAGCTCCAATTGATAACATGTTGACCTATTTCATACTTCAGGTTGGCTACCATTGCCACTTTTCTTCCGTTGACAGAAAAAACCTCTAGCAAAACATCAGATTCTTCTGCAATTTGAAATGTTATGTTTGTTGAGCCATTAAAAGGATTTGGATATACATTTAAATCCTTTAATGGCTGTTCCTTTAACTTAGTTGACTTCCCGCCTACGTTACTTTTGGCTCCTGATGTACTTTCACAAGCGATGGTTACAAAATTTAGCAAAGGATCATAAGTGGAACCTGTTAAGCTTACGTTCGTAACTTCGAAACACCATTCACCGTTTGGGTTTTTCTTTCCTCCTGAATAGACTGTGATCTGACCGTTAACGTCAGTGACCTCTGACTCACTACTAGATGTTGTTCCAGAAAAATCTCCATTAACAGTAGCTCCCGCAACTGATAAGCCAGCATCATCATAAATACTAACTGTGGCAGCACCTCTGAAACGATTTCCATTTATAGCTTGACGTGAGACAGATATATTTTCTACGTATATAATTGCACCACCACTTGCTGATAGTGTGGTTGCGTTAGCAATATTAGAAGATGCTGAACTGCCTGCAGAGTTAAATGCTATCACACGATAATAATACAGTGTTGATGCACTAAGTCCATTATCGCTATAAGCTGTAACATCAGCTCCAATAGAACCTATAAGATTAAAGTTTGTTCCGTCAGCAGAGCGCTCAACGTTAAATCCATCTTCGTCAGATGCATTGTCCGTCCAAGCTAAGTCGATAGAAGAATTAGATGCTGCCGTTGCAGAAAGGCTAGTTGGAGCGTCAGGTATAGTTACAGTGCTCCCTAGTGTGGTTGCGTTAGCAATATTAGAAAATGCTGAATTACCTGCACCGTTAAATGCTATAACGCGATAATAATAAAGCGTAGATGCATTAAGTCCATTATCGCTGTAAGATGAAACATCAGCTCCAAGAGAACCTATAAGATTAAAGTTTGTTCCATCTGTAGAGCGCTCAACGTTAAACCCATTCTCGTCAGATGCATTGTCCGTCCAAGCTAAATCGATAGAAGAACTAGATGCTGCCGTTGCAGAAAGGTTAGTTGCTGCTGAAGGAATAGTTACAATTGTACTTCCAACAGTATAGTATTCAGAATATGGAGTTGCTATATTTGCATCAACTGGGAAGGTTGGCGCAGCTTGTCCACCTTGAACATCCATCCAGCCCATAGCACCTTGATCTTCATGTTCTAAAATATGGCAATGCATAATTGTTTTACCAGCATAGGGAGTAGTCGTTGATTGATTTAAATCAAAACGAATAGACATCTGAGATGCAACAACATCGTAAAATTCTCCAGCTTCAAAATCTCTGTCATCCTCTAAAGCTTGCACGTGATAAATGTGTAAGTGAAAGGGGTGTCTTACATTTCCAGAAAGACTCCATTCCTGCACCTGAGTTGTCGGAAGTGAATAAGTAGGGTTCATATGACTAAATTTACTACCGTTTACAGTTCTTGCGCCCATTTTAACGCTTTCGTTATTCACATTCGTCTCTGTTCTAAGATCTCTTAAATAACTAGGTCTAATAGCTGACCAATTAGAAACACCGTCAATATCAAATGGATGGACTGATGCATCGGAAGGACCATCAACATAAATGTTAGCCATAATGTTTCCTCCGACTTTTACCCAAGAATTACCAGTAGTGCGGATCGCAAAATCTGCACGAGAAGCCCCTGTTAATTTTAGCGTATTAGTTGTAAGATCTTTAGGGGCGACAGTTCGCCATACTCCATCTCGAGCCAGCACCATTACTTCGCATTCTGGACCAAATTCTATATCTCTTAACATTGCATTTGGATCAGCAATTAATACACGCCAATGTTGCCATGTATTTGCTGGCATGCAAATGTTTCCTCCAATAACACCGTTTGTTGTCCATGTAGCTCCCGATAAAGAGCCTCCCATAAGGACATCTCCTCCAGTACCTGAAGCTGTAGGGTCAAGCTTTGCAAATAATAACTGACGTTCTTCCATTCCGGCAACATTTGCTGGAATACCATCGTTAGCATCATCAACTATTAACATTCCAAGCATACCACCTGCTACTTGTAAGTATGTAGCACCGTGATGATGTGCATGATACCAATAAGTACCACCCATATGATCTGCTGGGATATCCCAAACAAAATCTCCACCTCGTCCACCTTCAAAAACACGAGACACATCATCTCCGGGAGATTCTCCTGAGATATGCAGCCCATGTGTATGAATGTTTACAGCATTAGGATCCTTAAAGACATTATGACTAGTACTCAAAGCCTCAAATGGTAATGTGTTGTGTAAGCTCAAGATATATTTATTTCCTGGGACAACATTTATAGTTGGGCCGGGAACACTATAGCTGGTTCCTTCTTGTCGATAAGCTCTTGTAGTAAATGTTTCGCCATTGTTCATTATCAATGTAGTTTCACCTACTTCCATAACACCACTATAGTATGGTTCAGAGTTTGTTGCAGATGCAGGGTGGAAAGTCCATTGAAATTGTCCTGGATTTTCTACAAGATTAGTTGTTGGACATTGAGCTTGAACATTGAAAGAGAACAAGATGAATAATAATCCTGTAATAAAAACAGATAATTTCATAAGTAGTAATTTTAATTTATTCCGCTAATATATTGTAAAAAAGACAATTACTAAAATTATACCCCCTTTTTTTAAAAACTAATGTTTTAGATCAATGGCGAAACATTTGCTTCAGTTGATTTCTATGTTCGGAACATGAAAAAGATTTTTCTTTGCAAAAGGAAAGGATAGAATCACTCCTTAAACCAATCTGCATATTTCACATAATTATTTGCGATTCTCATCACTTCTCCTTCAAACAATTCTGGAGATATGTCTTTCACTTTCTTTGCTGGAACTCCTGCCCAAATACTTCCGGCTTCAACACGTGTTCCTTCTAAAAGAACTGCCCCTGCAGCGACGATACTTCCAGATTCTATATAACAGTTATCCATTACAATAGACCCCATTCCAATTAGTACATTGTCTTCAACTGTACAACCATGAATTAAGGCGTTATGACCAACAGAAACATTATTCCCTAAGGTCGTTTTTGTTTTCTCGAATGTCGCGTGGATTACAGCACCATCTTGAATATTAACCTTGTTGCCCATTTTTATTGTGTTCACATCGCCGCGAATTACTGCAGTATACCAAACGGAGCATTTGTCTCCCATAATAACTTCACCAACAATAGTTGCATTTTCTGCAAACCAACAATCTTTCCCAAATTTGGGGTGGTTTCCTCTACAAGGTTTTATTAATGCCATTTAAATAAATTTTATCTCGTTCAATATAATTTCCTTCGAATATCTCATCTGTTCGATTCGTTCTCAGTCTTCAACTGTTCAAGTATCACAATATCTTCTTTACATGGTTTAATTAAAGCCATAATTTTATTTTAAAAAGTTAGGAGCTCTTTGAATTAAAGAGATAAGAGATTCTTAATGTATTTTTCTATTTTTTCAGGTTTGGTTGTTGGAGAAAATCGTTTGACGGGATTCCCAGACTGATCAATCAAGAATTTCGCAAAATTCCATTTAATGCTTTTTCCGAGTATAGTTCCCAGCTTTGATTTTAAATAGATGTATAAAGGATGTGTCTTGCTTCCGTTTACATCTATCTTTTCGGTCAATTGGAATGTGACACCGTGATTAATTCTACACGTTTCTGACATCGTTTCATTGCTCAATGGTTCTTGACCACCAAACTGATTACAAGGAGTTCCCAAGATTACCAAGTTTTTGTCTTTATATGCTTGATGTAGTTTTTCAAGGCCATCAAACTGAGGTGTTAAACCACATTGAGTTGCTGTATTTACAATCAAAACGACTTTACCTTTGAAGTCGTTCATTTGGATTGTTGTGCCTTGTGGTGTGTTAATTTCTTGTGTGTAAAAGGCCATAGTACATGTATTTAAAAGGGATCATTTTTAGTTTATATTGAAATAACTAACTGTGAGAAGCTAGCCATTACTTTATCACATCCAATTCTTTACCAATTTTAATGAATGCCGCAGCTGCTTTGTCTAAATCAGCTTTAGAGTGAGCTGCAGAAATTTGAGTTCTAATTCTTGCTGCACCTTTTGCTACTACAGGATAGAAGAAACCAACAGCATAAATACCTTCTTCTAATAAACGATTGGCAAACTTTTGAGATAAAGCCGCATCATACAACATAACGGGTACAATTGGAGAATCTCCAAGTTTGATGTCAAATCCTGCGGCTATAATTTGATCCTTGAAATATTTGGTATTTCCCTCTAAACGATCTCTTAACTCTGTTGATTCATTTAATATTTCAAAAACCTTAATAGATGCACCAACGATAGAAGGGGCTAGAGAATTTGAGAATAAATAAGGTCTAGATTTTTGACGTAACATGTCAATGATTTCTTTCTTTCCAGTTGTGTAACCTCCCATGGCACCGCCAAGAGCTTTACCTAAAGTTCCAGTGATGATATCAACTTTATCTAAAACACCACAATGTTCTGGAACACCACGCCCTGTTTTACCAATAAATCCAGCAGAATGACATTCATCCGTCATTACCAAAGCATCATATTTATCTGCTAGAGCACAAATTTCATCCATTTTGGCCAAATCACCATCCATAGAAAAAACACCATCTGTTACGATGATTCTGAATCGTTGCTCTTGTGCTTTGATTAATTGTTCTTCCAAATCATTCATGTCAGAATGCTTGTATCTGTAACGTTGAGCTTTACACAAACGAACACCATCAATAATAGAAGCATGGTTTAATTCATCAGAAATAATTGCATCTTCAGCATTAAATAAGGGTTCAAAAACACCACCATTTGCGTCAAATGCTGCGGCATAAAGAATCGTATCCTCTGTGCCATAGAAATCAGCAATTTTAGCTTCTAATTCTTTATGAATATCTTGAGTTCCACAGATAAAACGAACAGATGACATTCCAAACCCATGAGAGTCAAGCGTATCTTTTGAAGCTTGAATTACATCTGGGTGAGATGATAATCCTAAATAGTTGTTTGCACACATTATGACAACTTCATCTCCAGAACTTACAGTTACACTTGCGCCCTGAGGAGAATTAATAATTCGTTCTCTTTTATAAATTCCTGCAGCATCAATTGCTTCTAGTTCTGACTGTAAATGATCTTTTAATTTGCCGTACATGTTCTAAAATTTAGTTGCATCAAAGTTAAAATAAAAATTGTGAAGAGCGTTGACCATTATGAAGCGAAGTTATTTTATTTACTTTTTTGTAACTTGTACGATATATGAAAATAATACTGACTCTAAAGCCCTCCTTAATAGTCTTTCTTTCTGCTTTCGTAATGTTTTCATGCCGGCATGATTCGGCGTTGACAAAGTACAACACAGAAAATGTAATTGTTGTTGTGATGGATGGAGCAAGATACTCCGAAGTTTTAGGTGATGCAGATGCTTTGTATACACCAAGATTGAAAAATAATTTAACACCAACCAGCGTTATAAGTCATCATTTTTACAATAACGGTTCAACTTTCACAATCCCAGGACACGCCGCGTTAACTACAGGAAACTTTCAAGATATTGATAATAATGGAGGTCAACTACCACAAAATTCTTCAATATTCCAACATTGGATCAAAGCGAATAATAATAACACTGAAAAAGCATGGATCATTGCAAGTAAAGATAAACTAGAGATTTTAAAAAATTGCGTTGATTCAGAATGGAATGGACAGTATATGCCCTCTACAAATTGTGGCGCAAATGGTCTTGGAACAGGTTATCGTGAAGATAGTGTCACGATGGTAAGAGCATTGTCTATTTTAACGAACAACCAGCCAAAATTAGCGTTAATTAACTTTAGAGAACCTGATTACTCTGGGCATGCAGCTGATTGGCCTAAGTATATTAAAGGAATTCAAGATGTAGATGAATACATTTATCGATTATGGGATTTTATAGAAAATGACCCTAATTACAAGGGTAAAACAACACTCTTCGTGACGAATGACCACGGCAGACATTTGGATTCTGTTAATGATGGTTACATTTCTCATGGGGATGATTGCTTGGGCTGCAGACATATTAGTTTTTATGCTTTTGGCCCAGATTTCAAACAAGATTATTCTATGGGTGAAGAGCATGAAATGATTGATATTCCTGCGACAATTGCAGAATTACTTCATTTTGATTTACCCGATGGGAAGGGGCGGATAATGCAGGAACTGTTTAAATAACAACAACGGTAATTATATTTCGAAAGCTTTTTTATTTAATTTTCGGATCGTGCTCCCTTTTGGAAACTCAAATAACTGTTTTCATTCATTGCTACTTGCAACTGTATGTCAACCAATTCAAGAATTACCACAGATAGGATTGTGTTCTCCATTTGAACTTTTGAAATATCAATAGCTCTTAAAGAAATAGAATCGTTTAAACTTCCGAGCACATTATTATATTCTTTAATTTCATTTACCAAAGCATTGTACGACAACTCGTCATTTGACACTTGAAAGTATTCAACTATGATTCGAACATCATCTGGATTTCTAGTATCTCTTAAAGATTCTCCTCCCTTACTAACATTATGCTTAATGTTTGATTGAGTAATTAGATTCGTGCGAATTGCAGTAATTTTTTCATCAATTTTAGCACTAGATTCTTTTAAGAGTTTAGAGCTTTCTAATTCGAAATAAATGACAGTATTTGAGGCCTTGATTCTGGCAATATTCGTCTCTTGGTATTCATTCAAAGTTTCGACGCTTTTTTGAACTGGGTATGATGGTCTCAAATCAATCAGAGCAAAAAGAATCGCTGCAGCTGCGGTCATGAAGGCAGAATGAATAGCAGCGTTGAACCGTGTCTCAGGATTTCTATATCGTGTGATAAAATAGAGCGGAATAAAAATCAATCCGAACAAGCCAAGACTTCCAAAGAAAAGTATGCTTGCTCCAGGCCAGTGCATTACTTTAAAAAGCAAGCCAATTGATCCTGAAATTGTTAAAAGCAGCCCTAGAATCATCACCATTTTGTCAATTCTCTTTTTGTCATTTCTTGATTGCAAAACAATATTCAAAGGAATGAATAATAAGCAGAAAATGATAAAGCCTGAGACATATATTAGTCCGGCTCCAGGCCAATGCATAGTTTTGAAAAGAGTCCCTAAGACTATTAATACGACGGAA
This sequence comes from uncultured Flavobacteriales bacterium, assembly GCA_905480355.1. Taxonomy (GTDB): domain Bacteria; phylum Bacteroidota; class Bacteroidia; order Flavobacteriales_D; family Crocinitomicaceae; genus UBA4466. Next base: position 17,813 of record CAJQQA010000180.1, read on the forward strand.
ATTAATCCTGTAATTTTGAGTGTTCTTTTCATGGCATAATAATATTTAAAAGTGAGTAAATTTTCTGTTTCACGCTCGATTTCACTTAATTCTATTTTGTAAAACCGGGCAATAGTATTCTCATAGAAATTATTAAAATCCTTTCCATCTTTAAATTCATTTTAAATAATACAGCAGACGTGATCCAAAATATTATACCTTATGCCTTCATTGGTAACATCTTTTTTTGATCCTTATGTATCGCAAATTAACACAGAAGAAAATCAGCAGTATAAGAGTTTTTAAAATGAAACTTAATTATTCCTTATTAATTGAAATAAATGCTTATTGTTCTATTTCTTTTTCAATAAAGAAAATATCATACTCTTTTAATTCTTCTAGAATCGGAGTGTAAATATCTTTATGTGTTGGCAAAGTAACTCCTTTAGCTGTGATCGTACCATTCAAAATCATTTTCCCGCAAATTGCAGCTGGTAAACCAACAGTGTTGGACATTGATGTATATACTTGATCTTCACCAATATTAATCATGTGCGACGTTATTTCATACCCTTTTCCATTAAAGGTGTAGTTAAATTTATGCCACATTACTAGCATATCTTTATCTTCAGGGTCAAGCACCCATTTTTCTTCGATGATTTTTTGAAGGTATTGTGCCGGAGTAACATCACTGTCTAAATCAAACCCTTCATCCTCAAATATACCGAGCCATTCAAGTTTGTCCCAAATTGCATCATCTTGATCAATCTTCATTTTGTAGCGTAACTTTAACTCTACGGAATCAGTTGGATGGTAATGTAAAAAAGAGTTAATAAATTCTCTTTTTGTCATGTTTCTACTGTCTTCTAGCGTATAACTGTCATCTGTAGCTCCCATCTGAACAAATACATTCCATGCTTTTGAAAAACCTTTACGACGTAAGGTTCCTCTGAATATCGTAGGTATTCCTTCAAGACCGTATGTTTCACGATACGAAAGTGAGTTTCTATTTGCGTATCCTTCAAATTTCCCATAACCTTCAATTTCAATAATTTCGGTTCTTCTGAATAAACGATTATAAGGAATGTATTTATATTTTCCTTCTTGAATAAATTTAGCTGCACCACCCTGACCAGCGAGAACAACATTTCTCGGGTTCCAAGTTAATTTATAATTCCATGGGTTATTATCTGAGTCAGGAGCAATCAAACCACCAGTGAATGATTCAAAACCAATTAATTCCCCTCCTTTAGCTTTTATTTCATTAATAACTTTCATGGCACTCATGTGATCCAATCCAGGGTCAACACCAATTTCGTTCATAATTACAATGCCAGCATCCTTCGCTGCTTGGTCTAGTTCTTCCATTTCTGGAGAAATGTAAGAAGGCGTAATTAAGTTCGTTTTTAATTCAATACAATCTTTGGCAACATCGACATGAAATCGTGCAGGAAGCATAGAAATAACAATGTCAGATTTTTTAATCTCCGGTCGTCTTTCTTCTGCATCTAATGCGTTAAATGATAGAGCCGTCCCATTTGGATGTCCATTTATTTTTTGCTTAACAATTTCTAAATCTCGATCAACGATGCGGATTAGCCAATCGTTTTTAGATGAATTTTCAAGAAAATATCTGATTAATGAAGAAGCAGAAAGTCCTGCACCTAATATAAGAATTGATTTCATAGTTTATTAACTGGTTTGAACCAAAAGTAGAAAATCATGGATTTAAAGCAATGATAAAACACAAAAACTTATGCACCTTTTTTGTTCATAAGAAAAGAGAATACAGGGAGGCTTCAGTTGTTTGTTATTTCAAGAAGAATCGCTTTTCTACATTGATTATAGAAGAAAACCATTATTTTTGTTTGAAATCTGAGAATATAAATGGGAAGAGCATTCGAATACCGTAGAGCTGCAAAAGAAAAACGTTGGGATAAAATGTCAAAGTTGTTTCCAAAATTGGGAAAGAAAATAACAATGGCGGCAAAGGAAGGCGGTTCGGATCCAGACATGAATTCAACTCTGCGTTCAGCGATTAAAAACGCGAAAGCTCAAAACATGCCCAAAGATAATATTGAAGCGGCGGTAAAAAGAGCAACAGCAAAAGACGCAGACGCATTCAGTGAGATGAATTACGAAGGAAAAGGGCCACATGGCGTACTTGTATTTATAGAATGTGCTACAGATAACCCGACAAGAACTGTTGCAAATGTAAAATCTTACTTCAATAAAGCAGGAGGAGGAGTTGTTGCAAATGGCTCACTTGAATTTATGTTTGACCGCAAGTCTGTATTTGAATTCGAGAAGACGGAGGAGATGGATATTGAGGAAATGGAATTAGAATTAATTGATGCTGGATTAGATGAAATTGAAGAAGTTGAAGGGAAAGTATTTATATATGGAAATTATACCGCTTTTGGCTCGATTTCAGAAGGCTTAGAAGAATTGAATGTTGATGTGGCAAAAGCAAACCTACAAAGAATAGCTACTTCTCCAGTCGAGTTTTCAGAAGAACAACTCCTTGATATAGAGAAGATGTTGGATAAAATTGAAGACGACGATGATATCCAACAGGTGTTTACGAATATCGCTTAATTCAGTTTTCTGCGAAAAGAACATAATAAACACCGAATTATTGAGTTTAACTCTTTAGAGTTGCATGATAATGAATAGAATGAATAAATTAATTAAAGTAATCAGTGTCTTTATTCTCCTTTTGGGGATAGTGGCGTCATGCTCTACAGAAAAGAATACTCTACTGAGTCGTTCCTATCATGGTATGACAGCACATTATAATGGTTACTTTAATGCTAATGAGTTGCTCAATTCTTCAATGAGCACCTACGAAACTTCATTAAAAGAAGACTATTATGACATTCTGCCAATTGAAGTTGTGCCGAATGAAGAGGAGGTTTTAGGAATGTACCCGGCAATAGATACTGCAATTAAAAAGTGCACAAAAGTCATTACAGATCACAGTATGCCGAGTAATGAGCGTCCTGCAAGAAAAAAGGAAGAACACAACCGTTGGATTGACGAGAATTGGACAACAATTGGAATTGCATCTTACTTTCGTCGAGATTACGAAGGTGCGATGAAGAGCTTTAAATTCGTCCGAAAATTTTATAAAAATGACCCTTCTTTGTTTATTGGAGAATTATGGATGGCCAAAACGCATATAGCGCAAGGAGATTTGACAAAGGCAAAATTTAACCTTGATAATCTTGACCAGGCAATAAAAGAAGAAGATAGCAGGAAAAAGGCAAAGTCCAAAAAATCCAAAAGTAAGAAAAGTAAAAAGGATAAAATTGCAAAATTTCCAAAGGGAATTAGATTTGAATTGGAGAAAACAAAAGCCGCTTTAGCTTATCAAACTGGAGATAAAGAACAGACAATAAAATACCTTGAGGAATCACTAAATTTCGGAAAGAAAAAGGAAGAGGTTCGCGTTCATTTTATTCTCGGACAACTTTATGAAGATGCAGGTAATAATTCTGAAGCACAAATACATTATGACAAAGTACTAAAAGGAAGCCCAAAATTTGAAATGGCATTTAATGCCAGACTTAAAAAAGCATTCTTAGGAAGTGGAGAAAAAACGCAAAAAGAGCTAGCGAAAATGTTGAAAGACGCTAAAAATGCTGAATACAAAGATCAAATTTATTATGCGTTAGCAGGCATTGAACTTAAAGAAGGGACCGAGGTAAAAGCAAAAGAATACCTTCATAAAAGTGCTTTTTATTCCGTATCAAATTCAAGGCAAAAGGGGATGGCTTACGAAAAACTTGCAGACATGAGTTTTGCAACGAAAGACTATGTTCCCGCACAAAAATACTATGATTCATGCGCAGCAGTTATTAAAGACACATATCCAAATGCAGAAGCTATTCGCAATAAAGCCAGGAATTTAGCCGATTTAGTTGTAGCTGTTGAGACGGCAAAGTATGAAGACAGTGTACAGATGATTGCAGCATTGTCTGAAAAAGATCGGGAGAAGTTTTTAAAGGAGATTATAAAGAAAATTGAAGAAGACGAAAAAAGAAGAAAAGAAAGAGATGCAGAACGTTTAAGAGAACTACAGGAGAACGAAAATTTGTTTCTACAAACAGGAAAAGGTGGTACATGGTATTGGAACAATGCGAAAACAAGAGGTGAAGGATCTGACGATTTTAAAAAGCTTTGGGGGGATCGGGAGAATGAAGATAATTGGAGAAGGTCTGAAAAGGTAATTGAAGCCAATTTTATCGAAATTAATGGGGAAAAAATTGTTGACACTGTTGAAGTAGCTGACAGCGATACTTTAAATGTGGACTACTTAACATCGAAATTACCTTTGACGGATTCCGCTATCGCACTTTCCAACAAACGCCTCCTGGAAGCTCATTACAATGCAGGAATAATTTATAAAGAACAGTTAAAAGAACCAGGAATTGCAACAGAAGAGTTTAAGCAAGTTATTAATAAAAACATTGAAAACGAACACAATTTACTGTCTGCTTTTCAATTGTATAAGATTTTTGAAACCTCGAATGTCACTGAAGCAAATCGTTACAAGGAATACATATTGAAAAATTATCCAAATAGCGATTATGCCAACTACTTAATTGATCCGAATTATTTCCTGAAAAAGAAAGAGCGGGATGTATTAGCAGAACAAGAGTATGTTACAGTTTTGGGGCGATATGGAAGAGGATTGTATTACCCTGTATTAACCAAGGCGAACATAGTTATCAATAATGAAATAAACAATGTCTATCGTGCTAAGTACATGTTATTAAAGGCAATGGCGAAAGGTCAATTAACAGAAGATAAAAATCAATTATTACCGGTACTTGACTCCCTAGTTACTGAGTACCCAGGATCAGATGAAGCAATACGTGGACAAGAAATGATTGATATTATTAAGAACGGTTATTCGGAGAATATTGAGTCGGACTTTGGGTCTAAGTATCCTTTTATTTACAACGAACGAGCGGATTCAAAAGTCCTCGTTTTCTTAGAAAAAAACCAAAGTTCAAACTTAGCAAAGTCTAAGGTGGTTGACTTTCAACGCGAATTTTTCAGTCGACTTAGCCTAAAAGTAAGTTCAAAAATTTACACAAGTGATGAAAGTGTAATATTAATAACTGGCTTTAAAGATGAATCTGAAGCAAATGAATATATTCGTGTTTATAAGAAAACGAGAAAGTACTTATTGGATCTGCAGAATGCAAAAATCTTTATCATTACTTCAGACAATATGAAAATTTTGTTTCAAAAACAAAATTTAGAGGAATACGAGAATTATTATGACGAATATTATTAGCTATGAAGAAGAAAGGAAATATACAATCGAACAATCCTGAACTATTGAATATAATTGTTGAAGGGTCAAAACTAAACGGAGATATGATTACTCAATCGAACCTAAGAATCGACGGAGAAATTAATGGCAACATTTCATCTGCGGCTAAAGTCGTCATTGGAAAAACGGGATTAATGAATGGCAATTTAACATGTGCCGATGCTGATATTGAAGGAGAAGTTAAAGGTGTTTTGAAAATTGATGGCTTGTTGACACTTCGTTTGACCGCAAAAATTGAGGGGGAAATAACGACTGCTAAATTCCACGTGGAAGAAGGAGCCGAATTCTCAGGAAATTGTGTGATGAGTAATCATAAAAGCACATCAGTAAGTAATTCAATTACAAGAGCTACTAAGGAAGATTCTTTAGAAGATAACTTGGTATATTAAATGGGCAAAGAGAAGAAAAACGGAAGTAAATTCGTTAAGTTTTCGTCACTTGGAGTTCAAATGATTGTTCTAATTGGTGGTGGAGCCTGGGGAGGACAATTGCTTGATGATAAAATGCAAAACGAAAAACCGGTTTTCACAATAATCTTCTCCCTTTTAGGAATTTTCACTAGCCTATATTTTGTAATCAGAGAAGCGAATAAATTATCAAAAGATGACTAACGCATCCTTTCTAAGCAGAGTAAGTCCGGTATTAATTCTTTCAAGTGCGATTCTCATAATTCACTTGATGTTGTTATTTTTAGCTCTTCCACCGGTCTATTTAGCAAGTAAATTCTGGTTAATTCATTTATTCTTGACACCATTAACACTGGTTGCAATTTATTTTATTCAGCAAAGACATGCAACAGATTCTAAATCAGTAGGAAAGAATTTTTTTATTTACATGATTGCCAAAATGCTTTTGACACTTCTGTTTTTATCACCTTGGCTTATTTATAAAGATGAATTTTCGAGACCAATGGTCTACCAATTCTTTGCAATTTTCTTTCCCCTATTATTCATGGAAACATTTGTCTTAATTAAGCTCCTTAATCCAAAGTCACCAGAGTAGACAACAACTCTAAAGACTTGTACTTAAGTGTTTCTACTTCCTTTTCTCCCTCAGGCCAAAAGATCTTTCGTCCCAATAATTAGCAGATTAAGAATGCCTAAATTTGGGTTTAATCTAAAAACTTCATTTTTTAATAAACTTGGCCGTCATTTCTTTTCTTATTATCGAAATATATATATCTTTGTGCCGAATTAAAAGCAGATATTCGCTATGAAATTTAAGAATGGCATGTTAATGAGGGGGTTATTGCTTCTATTTATTTTGGGTGGTTCTTTCGCAACTTTTGCAAGTGAGAAAGAAGAAGAAAGTCACCAAGAAGAGTTCAATGCCGCAGAATATGCAGTGCATCACGCACTAGATGCGCATGAATTTCATTTCACAGATAACATCGTTATTCCATTGCCTGTTATTCTTTGGACGGACAACGGAATTGTAACTTTTATGTCATCAGCATTTCATCACGATGATGCGGGTAAAGTGGTCGTTACAAAAAACGGAATGAATTTCGTTAAACTACATGAAAAAATATACCTTTTAGAAGAAGGGGCTGAGCATATCGAAATGAATGCAGAGCATCATCCAGAAAATGCAGCGCAAATCATTATGGATTTCTCTTTAACTAAGAATGTTGTTACAATGTTTCTTGTCGCATTTCTAATGCTTTTCGTATTCTTTAAGAGTGCGAGATTTTACAAGAGGGAAACTCAAATTGCGCCTAGAGGTGTTGCAGGCTGGACAGAACCAATTATCTTATTTATCAAAGAGTTGGCAGCGGAGAATATTGAAGGGGAAAAGTATAAAAGATTCCTCCCTTATTTATTGACTGTTTTCTTTTTCATATTGTTTGGTAATTTATTAGGGTTACTTCCAATACTTTCGAATCCAAATATGACAGGCAGTATTTCGATTACTTTGCTTTTAGCGATGTTTACATTCATTATTCAAATGGTAAGCACTAAAAAAACGTATTGGTTGCACATTTTTGACCCATTAGGTAACTCAATGGGTTGGGGAGCGAAGATTCCATTATACCTAATTTTATTACCTATTGAGATCTTAGGGATCTTTATAAAGCCAGCAGCTTTAATGATTCGTTTATTTGCGAACATCACTGCAGGTCATATTATCGTTGTTTCGTTAATCTCAATTATATTTGTAAACCAGAGTGCCTGGTGGTCTGGACTATCTGTTCCAATGACGTTGTTTATATCGGCGTTGGAGTTATTAGTGGCATTCCTACAAGCGTATATATTCACGATGCTATCAGCGTTGTTTATAGGTGCGGCTGTAGAAACAGCTCATCATTAATTAGTAATTTTTTAATTTATATATATATGGAAGTACAAGGAATAGCAGCAATTGGAGCAGGTCTCGCAGCTATAGGTGCCGGAATCGGTATCGGTAGAATTGGTGGTTCTGCATTAGAAGCTATGGCTAGACAGCCTGAGCTTGCAGGAAAGATTCAAACAGTGATGCTTATTGCAGCGGCTTTGGTTGAGGGTGCAGCCCTTTTCGGAATCGTTGTAGCAATGTTACAAGGTTAGAAAACATCTATTGGCGGTAGGGATTGCCTGCCGCCAGTATTTATTAAAATTGAATTAAAAAAAAGAGATGGATATAGTAACACCAGCAGTCGGCCAAATATTTTGGGGAGGTTTAGTCTTCTTAATTTTATTGTTTTTACTCGCAAAATTTGCTTGGAAACCAATTCTTGGAGCAGTAAACGAACGTGAACGAACAATTTCGGAATCATTGGAATTGGCTGAAAAGACGAAGGCAGAAATGCAAACGTTGCAAGCAGAAAATGAAAACCTTTTAAAAGAAGCTCGAGCAGAAAGAGATTTGATGATCAAGGACGCTAAAGAAGTGGCATCTAAGATGGTTACTGATGCGAAAGGGATAGCTAAAGAAGAGGGAAGTAAAATTATCGCTTCTGCTAAAGAATCGATCAACGCAGAGAAAGCGGCAGCTATTTCAGAATTGAAAACACAAGTTGCTGGATTTGCCATTGAGATCGCTGAAAAAGTAGTACACGTTGAATTATCCTCTGATGTGAAACAAAAAGCATTAGCAGATAAATTAGTTGACGACATTAACCTGAATTAATCTCAGATGAAAAGCACAAAAGCAGCATCTCGTTATGCAAAAGCCTTATTAGAATTAGCAATTGATCAAAAGAAGATTAATTCTATTTTAGGGGATATGGTTTTTTTGTTAGAAGTGAGCTCTGAATCTAAGGATTTTGAACTATTGGTAAATAGTCCTTTGGTTAAATCGGATAAGAAAATAGAAATTTTTCAATTAATTTTTGAACAGTTTGAAAAAGAGTCAATGGACTTTATCAAACTTATTACGAATAACAGAAGAGAAAGCATGCTTCCGGCAATTGCTAGATCTTTTGATATGTTAGTTAAGGATTACCGTGGAATTGTGCCTGTTACAATTATAACAGCGAGTAAAATGGATTCTGAGACTAGAGATGCACTACTTACAAAGATTAAAAGTAGTGTCAAAGGAGAATTAGAATTAACAGAAAGAATTGACGAATCACTAATTGGTGGTTTTTTGGTTGAAATGGGCGATATTCAAATTGATGCAACAGTTTTAAACCAATTTAATAATTTAAAACAACGTTTAACGCGTTAGGAGTAATTGATACTCTTATAACAATAAAGATCTACACAAGATGGCAGATGTAAAACCAGCAGAAGTTTCTGCAATATTAAGAGAGCAACTTTCAGGATTCCGTTCTGAAGCTGAATTGAAAGAAGTAGGTTCAGTGCTTACTATCGGTGATGGTATTGCTCGTATTTATGGACTGAATGGAGTTCAATATGGAGAATTAATTGAGTTCGATAGTGGACTGCAAGGAATTGCTTTGAATTTAGAGGAAGACAATGTGGGAGCCGTGCTTTTAGGACGTTCTTCAGGTGTAAAGGAAGGAGATACTGTAAAGCGTCTTGGTCGTATTGCATCAGTAGAGGTTGGCGAAGGAATGGTCGGACGTGTCGTTGATACTTTGGGTAACCCAATTGATGGTAAAGGACCAATTGAAGGTAAATTATATGAAATGCCAATTGAAAGAAAGGCACCAGGTGTAATTTTTCGTCAACCGGTAGATGAGCCAATGCAAACAGGTATTAAGTCTATTGATGCTATGATTCCTGTTGGACGTGGACAACGTGAATTAATTATTGGAGATCGTCAGACAGGTAAAACAACTGTAGCGATAGATACAATTATTAATCAGAGAGAATTTTACGATGCAGGAGAACCTGTATTTTGTATATATGTAGCAATTGGACAGAAAGCGTCTACTGTTGCAGGTATTGTAAAGAAGTTTGAGGATGCTGGAGCAATGGCTTATACAGTTATTGTAGCGTCTAATGCTGCTGATCCTGCACCGATGCAATTTTATGCTCCAATGACTGGTGCAGCAATTGGTGAGTTTTTTAGAGATACTGGTAGACCAGCTTTAATTGTATTTGATGATTTGTCAAAACAAGCAGTTGCTTACCGTGAGGTTTCTTTGTTATTAAGAAGACCACCGGGACGTGAAGCTTATCCAGGAGATGTATTTTATCTTCACTCGAGATTATTAGAGCGTTCAGCAAAAATTATTGCTGATGATAGTATTGCGAAGACAATGAATGACCTTCCTCCTTCTTTGAAAGACATCGTAAAAGGTGGCGGTTCATTAACGGCTTTGCCAATTATTGAGACACAAGCAGGTGATGTTTCTGCATATATCCCAACAAATGTAATTTCGATTACGGATGGACAGATTTTCTTAGAGTCTGATTTGTTTAACGCAGGTATTCGTCCAGCAATTAACGTAGGTATTTCGGTATCTCGTGTTGGTGGTAATGCTCAGATTAAATCAATGAAGAAAGTAGCAGGAACTTTGAAATTAGATCAAGCACAATACAGAGAATTAGAGGCATTCGCTAAGTTTGGTTCTGATTTGGATGCAGCAACAAAATCAGTACTCGATAAAGGTGCTAGAAATGTTGAGATCTTAAAGCAAATGGAAGGTGATCCTTATCCTGTTGAAAAGCAAATTGCAATTATTTATGTTGGAACAAAAGGATTAATCCAAAGTGTTCCCGTGAATAAGGTAAAAGCTTTTGAAACAGAATATTTGGATTTCTTAGATGCGAAACACAGAGATACCTTAGATGCTTTGAAGTCAGGAAAATACACAAACGAATTGACTGATGTATTGGCGAAAGTAGCAACGGAAATCGCAAGTAAATATTAAAAAAGTATTGAGTGAAAGCAATGAGTTATAAGTATTACTCGTTGCTAGACACTCATCACTCATAGTTAAAGAGGATGGCAAACTTAAAAGAAATACGTAACAGAATAACTTCGATCAGTTCGACAATGCAGATCACTTCAGCAATGAAGATGGTTTCGGCGGCTAAATTGAAGAGAGCGCAGGATGCGATTGTGCAAATGCGTCCGTATGCAGAAAAGTTGCAAGAAATTTTAGGTAATCTAAGTGCCACACTTGATCTTTCTGAGAATGCTTATTCTGAAGCAAGAGAAGTAAAGAATATTTTGATTGTCGGAATCACATCTAACAGAGGACTTTGTGGTGGTTTCAACAACAATATCATCAAGCGAGTTAAGGGTTTAGTTAATGATGATTTTGCTGATTCTAATGTAAAGGTACTTTGTCTTGGAAAGAAGATAAAGGATGTGTACAAAAAAACAGACAACTATTATATTAACGATGATTTAGCTGCTGTTGAAGATATATTTAATGATTTAACATTTGATAATGTAGCGATAATTGGACAAAACATAATGGAGCTGTTCCAAGACAAAACCTTCGACAAGGTTATTGTTGTGTATAACCAATTTATTAATGCTGCAAGTCAAAATGTGATGACAGAAGATTTCTTACCAATTATCCCAGTGATAGAGGAAGGAAATAATTCTGGAGGAGATTATATTTTTGAACCAGGAAAATCTGAAATTGTTGAAGATTTAATTCCAAAATCATTGAAAGTGCAATTGTTTAAAGGACTGCTTGATTCTCAGGCATCGGAACATGGAGCTAGAATGACAGCGATGCATAAAGCAACGGACAATGCAAACGATATGAAAAACGAATTAACGTTGTCATATAACAAAGCACGTCAAGCTGCAATTACAAATGAAATATTAGAAATTGTTGGTGGAGCAGAAGCATTGAACGGCTAGACATTAATAATTTAAAAGAGAATGAAAACGTTTATGCCATAAGGTATAAACGTTTTTTTATTTC
>CAJQQA010000181.1 GCA_905480355.1 uncultured Flavobacteriales bacterium
ATCTGCAACCGCCTCTGCCTGAGAAAGATCCATTTTCCCGTTCAAAAAAGCGCGCTGTGTATACTCTCCAGGACTAGCTATTCTTGCCCCCTCTTCAATCAGAGTTCTTAATATTTGCTGAAGAATGAAAGATGAGCCATGACATGAAATTTCCGCGCTCTGTTCTCCAGTAAAGCTCTTTCCCTCTTCAAAAACAGTCACCAAAACCTCATCTATTAACTTGCCTTCTTTTGTTTTTATTACGCCAAAATGAGTCGTATGTGAGGCTTTGTTTTCTAAGCTCTTCGAAAACACGGCAGAAATAATTGTCAATGACTGACTTCCTGAAAGGCGTATCATGCCTATCGCACCAATGCCTGTTGGGGTTGCTAATGCGCAAATTGTATCTTGATCCTGTGTCATATTTCTATTTTAACGCTTTCTTTTTTTTGTAAAAAAACCGTTGATTAACTCTGAGCATTCGTTTTCCATAACACCACTCAGCACCTCTGTTTTCGGATGATAAATATTGTCTCCATTACTTGCCCCTCTTTTGTTATCCCTCGCTCCAAAAACGACCTTTTTTATTTGAGCCCAAGATAGAGCTCCCCCACACATAATACATGGTTCAAGCGTAACGTAAAGCGAACACTCGTTCAAATACTTACCCCCTAAGTATTCTGCTGCGGACGTAATCGCTTGCATTTCTGCATGAGCGGTAACATCGTTTAATTTTTCTGTGAGGTTATGACTTCTTGCTATTATCTGATTATTTGCAACAACTACAGCTCCTACGGGTATTTCACCAATCTCGGCCGCCTTCTTGGCCTCTTCCAATGCTTGTTTCATGAAGTAGTCGTCATTGAATGGCTCAATCATCTTTTCATTATTTAACCACAAAATTAACCATATTGTTTACATTTACCTTGTGAAAAATCAAATAGACGCATTAAAAAAAGGGGATGAAATTCTTATTCTAGCACCTGCAAAAGCGATTGATGTAGATTGTGTTTTATTTGCGAAAACACTATTAGAAAAAGAAGGTTACCGTGTTTCTATTTCTAAAAACTGCACAAACAGACACCATTATTTTTCAGGCACTGAGGCAGAACGCTTGTTGGATTTCCAAGAAGCAATAGACAATCCCAGCATAAAGGCTGTCCTTTGCGCTAGGGGAGGTTATGGGTGTGTCCAAATCGTTGATAAAATTCAATGGGCCTCGTTTTTGAGACATCCTAAATGGATTATTGGTTTTAGTGATATAACCGTTTTACATCAGCGTATTCAAAATTTAGAGCTGCCTAGTATTCATGGAACCATGCCGCTTAACTTTTCTTACAACTCGGACGAAACATTTAAAACACTGTTTAGCTCATTAAAAAAAGAGCCTTATCAAATTACATCAAAACACAACGCTAATAATAAGCCCGGGAAGGCATCTGGGAAATTAATTGGGGGGAATTTATCTATTCTGTATAGTTTACTAGGAACAAATGACCAGGTTAGCTTTGAAGGTGCGTTATTGTTCATTGAGGATGTTGATGAGCAACTTTATTCCATAGATAGAATGTTTTACGCGTTGAGTAAAGCTGGTGTCCTAGATCAAATTAGCGGACTAATTGTCGGTGGAATGACTGGCTTAAAGGACACCAAGCCTCCCATTGGAATGTCTTTTGAAGAAATTATCATTTCTCACTTTCAGTATAAAAAAACACCTGTTTGCTTTGGTTTCCCTGCTGGACATCTTGATGATAATCGTGCTTTAGTTTTTGGAGAAGAAATCAATTTTCATGTTGACGCAACAGGAGGTAGTGTCGCGTTTTATTCTAAAGAAATAATTTAAACTTTTTTTGTTTTCTGCCTTTAAAATTAGGCTGAACTGTTACATTTGTATATAATTTATCTACTTATAAATATACACCATGAGTAAAAAAGGTCTCTTAAGTTCTTCTATCGCAAGGAAGGTAGCAATGGCGCTCTCTGCTTTTTTCCTAATGATTTTCTTATTACAGCACGTTGCTATTAATATAACTTCTGTTTTTAGTGGAGAAACTTTCAATGAAATTTCTCACTTTATGGGAACAAACCCTTTAATTCAATACGTTTTACAGCCCGTTTTAATCATTGGTGTAGTTTTCCATTTTGTGATGGGTTTTGCCCTTGAATTAAGAAATCGTGGCGCACGTGATACAAAATATGTAAAAAACAATGGCGCTGCTAATTCTTCATGGATGAGTAGAAATATGATTTACAGCGGGATGTTTATCTTAATTTTTATCATTATTCACTTTATTGATTTTTGGTTTCCTGAAATCAACACGAAATTTATTCAAGGTGATTGGTCAGGTATGCATGATGGAGTTGAGGGGTATAGATATTACCATGAGCTTCAAGAAAAGTTTGCTGAAGTCTGGAGGGTTGCGCTGTATGTCGTTGGATTCATTTTCTTGTCTCTTCACTTGTTGCATGGTTTTAACTCCGCTTTTCAATCTGTAGGGGCAAATAACAAATACACTAAATCAATGAAGAAGCTTGGTGTAGTATACGCAATTATCATCCCATTAGGGTTTATAGTGATTGCTTTATTTCATCACCTTAACCATTAATCTTTAATTGAACATGGCAAAATTAGACGCGAAAATCCCAGAAGGTCCAATTAAAGAAAAGTGGACAAATCACAAGAACAACATTAACCTTGTAAATCCAGTAAACAAAAGACATATTGATATTATTGTTGTTGGAACTGGCCTTGCAGGAGGCTCTGCTTCTGCTTCTTTAGCAGAAATGGGCTACAATGTTAAGGCTTTTGCTTTCCAAGATTCTCCACGAAGAGCACATTCAATTGCTGCGCAGGGTGGAATTAACGCAGCAAAAAACTACCAAAATGATGTATTCTGTCTACCGATTGTTTTATGACACGGTAAAAGGCGGAGATTATCGTTCCAGGGAAGCAAACGTTTACCGTTTAGCTGAAGTTTCTGCGGATATTATTGATCAGTGTGTTGCGCAAGGTGTGCCTTTCGCAAGAGACTATGGTGGTCTATTAGACAATCGGTCTTTTGGTGGTGTTTTGGTTTCTAGAACATTCTATGCAAAGGGACAGACGGGTCAACAATTATTGCTGGGTGCCTACTCGGCTATGAATAGACAGATTGGAAAGGGGAAAATTAAAATGTATAGCCGCCATGAAATGCTAGACTTGGTAAAGGTTGACGGTAAAGCAAGGGGTATAATTACACGAAATTTAATTACAGGTAAAATAGACCGTCACTCAGCACATGCTGTAGTAATTGCGTCTGGCGGGTATGGCAATGTGTTTTTCTTGTCTACAAACGCGATGAGGTCCAACGTTTCAGCTACATGGAAGGTCCATAAAAAAGGAGCCTATTTTGCAAATCCATGTCACACTCAGATTCACCCAACATGTATTCCTCGTTCTGGTGATTATCAGTCAAAATTAACTTTAATGTCTGAATCCTTGAGAAATGATGGTCGTATTTGGGTGCCAAAAAACATGGAAGATGTTTTAGCAATTCGAAAAGGCACTAGAAAACCAACTGAATTGTCAGAAGACGAAAGAGATTATTACTTAGAAAGACGTTATCCTGCCTTTGGTAATTTAGTGCCAAGAGACGTTGCTTCTCGAGCAGCTAAAGAGCGTTGTGATGCCGGTTATGGTGTTAACGAAACAGGAGAAGCTGTTTATCTAGACTTTAAAGCAGCTATTGCACGTTACGGAAAAGAAACGGCTATTGTAACGGGTGAAGAAAACCCCTCTGAATTAAGAATTACAGAGCTGGGAGAGAAAGTGATTGAAGATAAATACGGAAACCTCTTTCAAATGTATGAGAAAATCACCAATGATAATCCATACAAGACACCAATGATGATATACCCGGCGGTCCATTATACGATGGGGGGTGTTTGGGTAGATTATAATTTAATGACAACGATACCTGGGTGTTATGCAGCAGGAGAGGCTAATTTTTCAGATCACGGTGCAAACAGGCTTGGGGCTTCTGCTTTAATGCAGGGTCTTGCTGATGGGTATTTCGTTCTTCCTTATACAATTGGTGATTATCTTGCCAACGAAATTCGAACTGGAGAAATCCCAACAGATACTCCAGAATTTGATGAAGCTGAAAAAGAGGTAACTACACGACTTGAAGGGTTTATAAATAATAAAGGAACTAAAACGGTTGATCATTTCCATAAATTACTTGGTAAGACAATGTGGGATAATGTTGGAATGGCAAGGAATGCTGAAGGTCTTAAAAAGGCAATTGCTGAGATCCAATCTATCCGGGAAGATTTTCATAAAAATGTCTTCGTTCCTGGAGATATGTTCGAATTAAACCCAGAGTTAGAGAAGGCTGGTCGTGTAGCTGACTTTATTGAGCTAGGAGAGCTGTTTGCTAATGACGCGTTAAATAGAGAAGAGTCCTGTGGTGGTCATTTTAGAGAAGAGTTTATTGAATTAGATGGAGAACAAAAAGGTGAAGCAAAAAGAGACGATACTAATTATACATTTGTATCTGCCTGGGAGTGGACAGGAGACCCAAGTAAGTCTAAATTACATAAAGAAGAATTAACGTTTAACGATATTGAGCTAAAACAGCGTTCATACAAATAAGATAGACATGAAATTAACACTTAAAATCTGGAG
>CAJQQA010000182.1 GCA_905480355.1 uncultured Flavobacteriales bacterium
TGAGATTTTGATACCACCGATGTTACTTCAACCGTTCATTGAAAATACGGTCATCCATGGAGTGGGTAACCTTGTGAAGGATGGCTTGATTACAATAGCATTAGATATGAAAAATGAGAAAGTAGAATGTGTCATCACTGACAACGGAGTGGGCAGAGAAGAGGCAGCACGTCTAAAGGTTATGCGAAAAGGAGATTCATCGAAATCCTGGAGTACAGATATTAATAGTAGTAGACTTGAAATATTAAATCGACTTGAAGGCAATCAGTACTCAGCTAAGATTAATGATCGAACCAACCAAGAAGGAAAATCTATTGGTACTCAGGCGATCGTGACAATCCCAATTTCTCAAGATGAATAAATCGTGACTACTTCAGTTTTTTTTGTAATGAACGGCATAAATCTTTGGATAAACCAGTAGTTTTTTGGATTGAATACTGAAATCTTTTCACTTTCATAACCTTACTCTACTCCCCAATGAATAAATGCGTTGTAGGTAGGTTTTCCGTCTCCTTGATGATGTCCCAAACATCAGATCCAGTGCTTGATTATAGAGCTATAGAAATCCCGTATGGTTTTTCATTATGAGATTTAGCAGTATACCTTCTAAAAATGACGTAACTAATTTAAGTTAAAACCGTATAGAGTAAAAATAAGCCGATAATATGATTCCTTTGAATATGCGCTTATGTTGAAGTAAAAGTAGAATTACAACTAGCTAATTAACGTAAAAATAGTTATTTATGAACAAGTTAACATGTAT
This sequence comes from uncultured Flavobacteriales bacterium, assembly GCA_905480355.1. Lineage (GTDB taxonomy): Bacteria > Bacteroidota > Bacteroidia > Flavobacteriales_D > Crocinitomicaceae > UBA4466. The sequence continues at coordinate 764 of CAJQQA010000182.1, forward strand.
TATTGTGGATGATGAGCCACAAAATCAAAAGGTATTAGAAATAATGATCGATCAATTTTGCCCGGATGTTGAGGTATTAGCAAAAGCAAGTTCGGTCTCTGAAGCAGTTGAGCTCATTTCGAAACATTCACCCAATATTGTCTTTTTAGATGTTGAAATGCCTAATGGCAATGGATTTACACTCTTTGAGAAAATTCCGGACCCTAATTTTTTCGTTATTTTCACTACAGCACATGCTGATTATGCTATTAAGGCTATTAAGTTTGCTGCTCTTGATTATCTTTTGAAACCCATAAGCTTAAATGAATTGAGGACATCCGTACATGCTGCTAGTTTAAAAATGTCAGAAAATGTCAGCTTTAAAGAATCTAATTTAAAGCGAATTGAAGTATTAAATTCTAATCATGGAAACACCGCTTTTAACTTTAATAAAATTGCGTTGCCAACTCAAGAGGGGATCGAGTTTTTCCAAATAAAGGATATCCTAAGATGTGAAGCCGATAGATCATATTGCAGATTTTATCTAGTGGATGGTCAGCGAATACTTGTTTCTAAAAGCCTTAGTGAGTATGAAAACATTATGGAATCTGCAAATTTTTTCAGAGTGCATAAATCTAATATGGTAAACATCAATCATATTATTAAATATATTAAGGGCAGTGGAGGACAGGTGATTTTATCCGATAACTCCTTAGTAAATGTCTCCGTTAGAAAGAAAGAAGAATTAATGAAGATTTTGAGCAACAGATAATTTCGTATAAGAACTGATTTATTCTGAAAGCTCAAAATTAATTTGTAATTTCAGTTCAAAAAATAATCTATCTTTAAATTGGGATTAAACTTACCCAGCTCAAGAAAAGTACCGTGTTAATTTATTAACGCAAATGAAACCTGCAGATATAACTATGAAAAGCCTAACTATAACTAAAGATAAATCTACTGACCAAATGATAGAGTTTCTGAAAAGAGCTCAGAGCATTGCGAAAATTGGCAGTTGGGATTGGAATATTATTGATAACACTGAGCATTGGTCTGATGAACAATTCAGAATATTTGGATATGAGCCATTAGGTGTAAAGCCAACTCATCAATTATTTATTGATTCGATTCATAAAGATGATAAAGTTAGGGTTCTTAAAGCCATAGATGATATCTTGGCAGATGACATATCTTTTGATTTGGAGCTTAGAATTCATTGCAATAAAGGACAATTAAAATGGATTCACTCACAAGGTTCTGTTTACCGCGATGACAATGGGGAACCTATTAGAATGGTAGGAACAATACAGGATATTACCAATAGAAAATTTACCAGCAGGCTCAGTAATAATCTGTCTGAGCAAAAATTACTACTCTCAGATACTATATTAAAAAATATTGGACACTTTATTTTTGCGGCAAATACAAAGGGCGATATATTTTATGTCAGTAATTCCATTTCTGAAAAATTGGGTTTTACGCAGGAGGAAATTTTGAGCAACAACTTGTTCATTAATACGGATAGAACATCGCGAGAGATTCTGGAAAAGAGAACCTATATAAAAGATGTGTTAAATGGAAAGGTGCTAATTACCAAACCCTACGAAACTTGGATTACGGATAAGAATGACCAAGAGCATTGTATTCTATGGCGTGATACAATTGCACCTGGGAAAGCTTTAATCAGTATCGGAGCTGATATAACTGAGCGCAAGGAAGCTGAAAAAATCATCAATGATAGTGAACAATTGAAAAATGGAATTCTTTCTTCACTGTCAACTCATATTGGGGTGTTGGATTCTGATGGTGTTGTTTTTGCAACTAATGAAGCTTGGGATAGATACTCTGAAACTATAAAACAGAAAAAAACGACTAGACCAAAGAAAGGTGAGAATTATATGCTTAAAATCAAAGCATCTATGGACACTGACAAATTTTCCGCCCCTATCTACAATGGTATTATCACGGTGATGGAGAGAAAGGAAAAATACTTTTATGCCGATTATCAATCTAGTGAGGGTAAAGGAGAAAAGTGGTTCACGTTGAGGGTTACCCCTTTTGGAAATGGAAAAGGCGTAGTGATAACGCATACTTCCATTACGGACAGAATTACTGCGAATACCGCCTTAAAAGCAAGTGAACAGAAGTTTCGACAACTAACTGAATCTATCCAAGAAGCTTTCTGGCTTACCGATTGGGAAACAAAAGAAGCGATTTACGTCAATCCTGC
>CAJQQA010000183.1 GCA_905480355.1 uncultured Flavobacteriales bacterium
CTTCATTAGTCTCCATTAATTCTATCGTTGCTCTGATCGCATCTTCCATATACATCATTGGTAATATGGTGTTGATGTGCGCAGCATTCGCTATCCAGGTCTTATTTCTTACACAAGCATCCCTGGAGGAGGAACAACAGATTATGCAGTAGATATTTTCTACAAAGCAAAATTAGGCGAGAAATTCACTTGTTTTCTTAATGAAGACACCATATTACCAATGATGTATATGGAAGATGCGATCAGAGCAACGATAGAATTAATGGAGACTAATGAAGAAAATGTAAAGATTCGTTCTTCATATAATTTATCAGGATGTAGTTTTTCCCCTAAGCAGATAAGTGATGCAATTAAAAAGCTACAGCCTGAATTTTCTATCGACTATGCACCCGATTTTAGGCAGGCGATTGCAGACACATGGCCTAATTCGATTAATGATGTATCAGCTCAAAAAGATTGGGGATGGAAAGTTAAATACGACTTGAACGAAATGGTAGAAAAAATGCTTTCTAACCTTGACCCTAGCCTACTAAAACAGATTTAGACTTTGTCTATCAAATACTTACAATATGAAGCCTTCTTTATCGAAGAAAAATCATAATTTGCCGAAAAGTCTACTTTTAGTTTTGTCAGTTAAACTTCTCTTTGTACATTGTGCAAACTAGAAATGCAAACTATCATAACAAATACGGTTACGAATGACGTTAAAAAAACTTATGCTACTACTGATCATTGGGGTTTTCTCAATGCCAGTTATGAGCTCAGAAAAAGATCAGGACGAAGATTTAAACATTACTGATAGAAAAGGTAATAAGCAGGGAAGATGGATTTATCTTGGAAAAGATCAACCAGCACTTGGCTATCCAGAAGAAGGAAAAATTGAAGAAGGAAATTATAAAGATAACCGAAAAGAAGGCCTTTGGTTAAAATACTATAAGGACGGCATTACAAAACGTATTGAAGGGAACTATTCTGACAATAGACCAAATGGTTTCTTTGTTAAGTACCATGCAAATGGAGAAGTCAAAGAAATCGGTAACTGGGTTCGTAATAAGTTCAGCGATAGCTTACAACGTTTTCATGAAAACGGAGAGCTTGAATATAAAGCTGTCTATAACGAGGAAGGTAAAGAAGAAGGTCCAGTTGAATATCGCTATCCAAATGGACAAGTAGAATTTGAGTATGTTGCCATAAATGGTGTTCAGTCAGGTAAAGCAGTTCGTTATTATGAGAATGGTGATGTTAAAGAATTGATAAGTTATGGTGCAGATGGATCTGTAGTACAATCTGAAACTATAGAGCCTGTTAATCCAACAATTATTATAGTAGACCCCGGAGAATCTAAAGAAAAAGCACCTCTCGTTAATGTCATTAGAACTAAAGGAGTTACTTTCAAAATAAATGGATACAACAAGTTATTTAATGCTGATGATGAAATTTGGCAAGATGGTGAATTTAAAAACTCACGTCTATGGGATGGTAAAGTGTATGAATATGATTCAGATGGCATCCTTCTTAAGGTTAAAGTATTTAAAGCCGGTATTTATAATTCGGACGGACAGCTATAACTGCTTAGTATTTAAAAGATTAAGAAAGACTCTGTAAAGGGTCTTTTTTCATGTTAGAACCTTTATATTTGTTACGAATTTACAATCAACCACATGAGTACCCAAAAAGATAGATTATCTCTAATCATTCCTAATTTTAAAGAATCACCTTGTGTTGATAAAGTTGGTGTTGAAGAAAGAGTTGCACGATTTCAAACAAGAAGCATAAAAGCCGAGGCAAAAGCTCAAGGCTTAAGAATGGCTTTAAACATGATTGACTTGACAACATTAGAAGGGAAAGATACTCCAAGGAAAGTGAAGCAAATGTGCTACAAAGCTCAACACTTGCATTCTGTGTGCCCAGGCCTTCCAAATGTCGCTGCAGTTTGCGTATACCCTTCCATGGTTGGAGTGGCAAAAAAAGCAGTCGGTGATTCAGGAGTAAAAGTTGCGTCAGTTTCTACAGCATTCCCAAGTGGGCAGGCTCCACTGTCAGTAAAAATAATGGACACTAAATTCGCAGTCGCTGAAGGAGCTGATGAAATAGATATGGTTATATCGAGAGGAAAATTTCTTTCAGGAGAATACAATTTTGTGTTTGATGAAATCGCTGCTATAAAAGACGCTTGTGGTAAAACACGGTTAAAAGTAATTCTTGAAACTGGTGAACTCGTTACCCTTGATAATGTTCGACGTGCCAGTGATATAGCAATGTATGGCGGCGCAGATTTCATTAAGACATCAACAGGGAAAATTCAGCCTGCTGCAACAATGCAAGTAACATATACGATGTTACAAGCCATTCGTGATTTTAAGCTTAAAACAGGAATTCAAATAGGAATGAAACCTGCAGGTGGAATTTCTAATTCAAAATTAGCGCTGCACAATCTGGTTATGGTCAAAGAAACGCTCGGGGAAGATTGGTTAACTAATGAATGGTTTCGCTTTGGAGCAAGTAGTCTTGCAAATGATGTTCTCATGCAAATCATGAAAGCAGAAACAGGCGTATACCAATCAACTAATTATTTTTCAAAAGATTAGAAAATGGCAAAGAAAAAAGAAAATCAAAGCAAAGCGGTAAAATGGGATTATTCTCCCGCTCCCGAAAGCTCTTCTCATATCAATATGAAAGATCAATATGAGCTATTTATCGGTGGTAAATGGGTTAAACCAAGTTCTGGTAAATATTTTGATACGATCAATCCTGCGAATAAGAGAAAGCTTGCAAAAATTGCCTATGCGAATGAAAAGGACATAGACAAAGCTGTGAAAGCTGCTCGGAAAGCATATAAAACAGTATGGTCAAAAACTGCGCCGGCTGAAAGAGCAAAGTATATCTACCGTATTGCACGATTGATGCAAGAACGTGCTAGAGAATTCGCTGTTATCGAATCTTTAGATTCAGGTAAGGTAATAAGAGAATCAAGAGACGTTGATGTTCCATTGGCGTGTAATCACTTTTTCTATTATGCTGGATGGGCAGACAAATTGGAGTATGCATTTCCAAATAGAAAGGTTGAATCTTTAGGAGTGGCTGGACAGATTACTCCATGGAATTTCCCGCTATTGATGGCCGCATGGAAAATTGCACCAGCTTTAGCTACAGGTAACTGTGTGGTCCTTAAACCAGCTGAAACGACACCATTAACAGCATTGAAATTAGCAGAAATTATAGAAGAATCCGGATTGCCACCTGGTGTTGTAAACATTGTTACAGGTTATGGAGATACTGGTGCAGCAATTGTAAATCACGATGATGTAGATAAAATCGCATTCACGGGATCAACTGGAGTTGGTAAAATAATTCAAAAAGCGATTGCTAGTACAGATAAAAAAGCGACGTTAGAACTTGGAGGAAAATCAGCAAATATAATACTTGAGGATGCACCCATTGATCAAGCTGTTGAGGGTATTGTAAATGGTATCTTCTTTAACCAAGGTCATGTATGTTGCGCAGGTTCTCGTCTATTCGTTCAAGAATCTGTTGCAGAAGAAGTAATTGAAAAATTAAAACATCGCATAAGTTCACTGATTGTCGGAGATCCAATGGATAAAAACACAGATATTGGCGCAATAAATTCGAAAGAACAATTAGACATAATAAATCGTTATATAAAAATTGGTCTTGATGAAGGCGCAACGATGTATCAACCAGATTGTAGCTTGCCAAAATCTGGTTACTACTGTCGACCAACCTTATTTATGAATGTCGCACAATCAAGCACAATCGTACAAGAAGAAATTTTCGGACCTGTACTAACCATTCAGACGTTTCGAACTGTTGATGAGGCAATTGAAAAAGCGAATAATACACCCTATGGGCTTGCGGCTGGTATCTGGACTGATAAAGGTTCACGTATTTTCAACTTAGCGAATAAATTAAATGCTGGAGTTATTTGGGCAAATACATACAATAAATTTGATCCTACTTCTCCATTTGGAGGTTACAAAGAAAGTGGTTTCGGACGTGAAGGTGGCCTTCAAGGCTTAAGTGCTTATGTTAAATTGAAATAATAATGGAAAGATTGAAAGTTTTAAAAACATACAAAGTATATATCGGAGGAAAGTTCCCTCGAACAGAGTCAGGTCGCTACTATTCACCAAAAAATGCCAAAGGCGAAGTTTTAGGAAATATTTGTTTCTGCTCAAGAAAGGATATTCGGAATTCTGTCGTTGCTGCACGAAAAGCATTCGGAGGTTGGTCCGAAAGAGCAGCAAACAATAGAGGACAGATTCTTTACCGAATCGCGGAAATGCTTGAAGGTCGAAAAGCACAATTTATTGAAGAGCTAATACTTCAAGGCTCAACTAAAGTTCAAGCGGAGAAAGAAGTTGTTTTGTCTATTGACCGATTAATATACTACGCAGGCTGGTGTGATAAATACACACAAGTATTGGGAAGCGTTAATCCTGTGGCTTCTTCACATTTCAATTTCTCAATGCATGTACCAACAGGTGTTGTTGGTATATTGGCTGACCAGAAAACATCATTGATTGGGCTGATTTCTTTGATCGCCCCTGTCATTGCAGGAGGAAACACTTGTGTCGTTTTGGCATCTGAAAAATTACCGTTGTGCGCAATCACATTTTCAGAAGTATTGAATTCTTCAGATTTACCTGGTGGGGTTCTTAATGTCTTAACTGGTAGTTGCAGTGAAATGATGAAACCCCTCACAACTCACATGGATGTAAATGCGATGATTTATAGCGGCAGTGATAAAAGTATCGTTAAAGAATTAAAAGAATCTTCCGCGCTTAACCTCAAACGAATTCTTCATTACGATTTGGATTGGATGAAAGCAGATTCACAAGATTTGTATAAGTTATCAGATTTTCAAGAAGTAAAAACAACATGGCACCCAATTGAGAATATTGGTGGTGCATCAAGTTCATATTAATAACGCTCAAGTGAGTAGTTATAGACTAAGAAATCTCATAAACAAAAAAGCATCCGTAGTTGGATGCTTTTATAATATAACTTAAGAGGGTTGTTTATTTTAATTCAATTGGAAGTTAATCGGTAATCGACAACGTGTTCTTGCCTTTCTACCTCTCGCCTCACCAGCTGTCCATTTTGGCATTTTACGAAGTAATCTCTTTGCTTCTCTGTCCAAATCAGAACTCACACCACGTTCGATTGAAATATTCGTTATTGATCCATTTGGTTCAACCACGAAAGAAAGATAAACTCTTCCTTGTTCGTTCATTTCAATGGCCGTTTGTGGGTATTTTACATTATCCGCAATCCAACGTTGCATGGCAGCAGCTCCTCCTGGAAATGTTGCCTCTACATCAGGAAAATCAATGATTTCTTCTTCAACTTCAACTACTTCTACTGGTGCCACAACAACAGGTGGTGGAGTTGTAACAACTGGTATAGGTTCTTCCTCTGTATTTTCTTCTTCAATGATTTCTTCTGTAATAGGTGGTGGCGCATCAACTGCTGGTGGAGGTGTTTCTGTTTCTGGCTCCTCAGCGTCAATTACCGTTACAATATCTGCTGTATTGTCTCCAGCATCTCCTAACTGCTGATCTTCTTGCAAAGTCCCGTATGAAAAAGATGCCAGAACAATACTACCGATAAATAAAAGCCCAATTAGCGTAATTGGCACTCTCAATTTCTCTATGTTAGCGTCTTCGCTTTTCTTTAATTCCATTTTGAATCGTATTTGAACGTAAATATATAAAATAATACTAACAAAACGTGTACCAATAAATCAATAGCATGATGAATACAGTATACGAAATGACACTATTCCGGCTATCGATCCAAAAATTCCAGTTGGAATATTCCACAATTGTGAAATATCATTTGAATTCGATAGAAAAAGGATAATTGACGAAAACACACTCAATGTAATCGCACTTATAAAAACGATTACAAACGCATGTTTTCTTAATTTTCTGTATTTCAATTGTTTTTTACAGGCAACAATCCAAATATGAACCAATCCCCAAGATAGAAAGCAATTGACAATCGCTCTGGATGTTAAAAAATTGAAGTAGATGTCTTCAGTGATCACCAAAGGTATGGTATAAGACAGAAGCATCATGCTCAACCAAACAATTCCAATTATAGAAACACGTAGGCTCAAGAATATAATTTTTATCCTATCAATGCTTTGTATGCAGAAGCATCCAATAGATCAGCAACCTGGCTTGTGTCAGACATTTTAATCTTAATCATCCACCCTTTACCATAGGCATCTGAATTCACCGTTTCTGGTTCTGATTCAAGTTCCTCATTAAATTCAATAATTTCACCACTTAAAGGCATAAACAAATCAGATACGGTTTTTACAGCTTCAACAGAACCGAAAATTTCTTCTTGATCGATTGATTCACCTTCTGTTTCAATTTCAACGTAAACAATATCACCTAATTCTCCTTGTGCAAAATCAGTAATTCCTACAGTTGCTGTATCACCATCAATACTGATCCACTCGTGATCTTTTGTGTATTTTAAATTCTCTGGAACGTTCATCTATTCTCTTTTAATTATTGTTTAACAAAAATAAAGTTTTTATTGTCTTATGAAAGGGACAAAGGGTTTTTATTCTTCGACCGTGTATCATCTTTTTAATTAAATTTGCTCACCATGATAAATCAAGACCAACTTAAAGATTCTCGCAAAAGAATTGATGCCATTTCTGTCTATTTAAAGATCGATGAAAAACGGATTCAATTGCAGGAGGCTGAATTGAAAACGCAGGATCCTGATTTTTGGAACGACTCGAAAGCTGCAGAAGTTCAAATGAAAGCGATTAGGGGGCTTAAATTTTGGATTGATTCTTATGAAACTCTCAATACAATGTTTGGTGACGTCGAAATTCTTTATGAATTTGCTAAAGAAGGTGAAGGCGAAGAAGATGAAGTTGATACCCTTTTCGCTCAATTGAAAGGGAATCTTGAAGAATTAGAGTTGAAAAACATGCTTTCAGGAGAAGAGGACATATTGGATGGTGTACTTCAAATTACTGCAGGCGCTGGTGGTACAGAAAGTTGTGATTGGGCCTCAATGTTGATGAGGATGTACAGCATGTGGGGACAAAAAAACGGTTTTAAAATTAAAGAACTCAATTACCAAGGAGGCGATGTCGCTGGAATAAAAACAGTAACTATTCAATTTTCTGGGGACTTTGCTTTTGGATATTTGAAAGGGGAAAATGGTGTTCACCGTTTGGTTAGAATATCACCTTTTGATTCAAATGCTAAGCGTCATACATCGTTTGCTTCTGTCTATGTTTATCCGTTAGTTGATGAGACGATAGAAATAGAAGTTAATCCTGCCGATATTTCATGGGAAACTTATCGTTCTGGTGGTGCCGGTGGTCAGAATGTAAATAAAGTTGAAACCGCAGTCCGTCTAAGACATGCTCCGACAGGTATTATTGTAGAGAATTCTGAAGGCCGTTCTCAACTTGGCAATAAGGAAAAGGCGATGCAATTATTGAAGTCTCAACTTTATGAATTAGAATATCGTGCTCGTATGGAAGCAAGAGATGAAATAGAATCGAACAAGAAAAAAATAGAATGGGGCTCGCAAATAAGAAATTATGTAATGCACCCGTATAAGTTAGTGAAGGACGTACGAACTGGACATGAAACAGGCAACGTTGATGCTGTTATGGATGGTGATCTAAATTCCTTTCTGAAATCTTATTTAATGACTTATGGCGATTAGTTTCATAAAATTCAATTATTGAGCTAAAAAATGAAGAATGAAATTACTATTTATCACAACCCTCGGTGTTCAAAAAGCAGAAATGCAGTTTGTTTTCTTGATGAAATGGAACTTCCGTATGCGATTGAAAATGTTCACGTGGTTGAATACCTAAAAAACACTCTTAACAAGTCAGAATTAAGCGATTTATTAAAAAAAATTGGAATCAAAGCTGAAGAATTAGTCCGAAAAGGAGAACCTGATTATAAAGAAAATTATAAAGGAAAAACGTTATCGGAAAGTGATTGGATTAATGCAATGGTAAAATATCCTAAATTAATTGAACGACCAATTGTTGTTTTTAGAGATAAAGCAGTTGTGGCAAGGCCTAAAGAGACAATTAATAAATTATTCATTTAATCATTAAAATAAAACTTAGTCTCAAAAAGTTACTTATATTTGCCCTCGCTAAAATAAAGAGCACACAGATGCAATTGAAAAACATTTATCTCAGACCCAACTCGACTTTTTCCAAACATATCAATGCTTGGGCGAGTAAATTAAACATTGAGGTGACTGAGCATGAGTTCAAAATGGGAGATCAAGTTGCTGATGGTCTGTTGGTTATCAACCAAAATCAAGACATCAATAAAGAGACGTATGCTATTCATTCTTTCTTTGATGAAAAACATCTTCCTATTCAAAAAATTGATGTTAATGGTACTCTTCAAGTAGCCATTACTAGCTTTGAGATTTGGTTGAAAAGTTTCAAATGTAAAGACATTTACATTATTGGTAACGATGAATTGGTTAAGAACTCAAATCTTGATCGTTTTCTGAATCGTGTTGAGAAAAAAATAGTTGGTTAATTTTCAAGTTTAGCAGCTTATCATCTTCTTTATATTAAAAAAGGGGTTGCGTCAATAATTGAACGCTTTCTTCTATCTCATTTTACACGTTCAATTGCTATTTCTTTTAAAAATTGTACCTTCAAATGCAGAAGCACATAATCACCTAATCTGCAAACATACAAGTCTACAGAATCGCTCATGAATTAATTGTCTGATTTTCGTTTTATGATACAATTTTCTTGATACTTTTGCGTTATTGATGTGCAACTATGAAAAATGTATTTTTTCTTCTTTTAATTGTTATTTCTCCGAGTGTTTTTGGGCAATATCATAATACGCTTTCGAAATCCGAAATTGGTATTGTCGCTGGTGGTAGCTCATATATCGGAGAATTAAATCCATTTGCACCCTACAAGGGTGTTCATTTAGCTGGTGGAATTGTCTACCGGTATAATATTAATTCTCGATTAAGTTTCCGTATGAATGCTATTTATGGCACCTTAAGTGGGGATGATGCCAATGCAAAGGAACTTGTTTACCAACAAAGAAATTTAAACTTTAAAACCAGTTTATTTGAAGCAGGATTGGGATTAGAATTTAATTACTTTCCTTTCCAACTTGGACATGACCGCTATAAAGGATCGATGTATTTACTTTTCGAGTTGGCTTATTTTCGCATCAATCCAAAAACTATTTATGACGGCGCCGAAGTTGAATTAAGATCAATAGGAACAGAAGGGCAGGGAACATCGCAAAACTCTAAAGGAATCTATTCACGTGATCAAATTTCCATTCCTATTGGGGTGGGCGCAAAACTCTCTTTAGGGAAAAAAGTAGGAATGAGTTTTGAAATTGGTGTACGAAAGACCTTTACCGACTATATTGATGATATTAGTTCTAGCGTTTATGTTGATCCCGTTCTATTAGCGCAAGAAAATGGAGCAACTGCTGCCGCGCTTTCCAATCGATCAAATAGTGTTTTTGGTCAACGTGGAGATGCTTCAAATAAAGACTGGTATATTTTTGGAGGAATTATGCTTACTATAAGCATGGGAGATCCAAGCTCGTGTTACAGCCATTAATTATTGTCGCAAGAATAATCTATACACTCCTTTGTACCAGTATTAGTTATTCTCATGGTCCAATTAATCCTTTTTTACGTATTCTTCAAAAGTTTTCAAATTAGGTGCTGTAATTTCATTCTTCTTAAGTGCATTAACATACTTGCTTAGGCTTCCAGATTGAATTGAAGAAAAATTCTTTCTAGCTGAATTCATCTCTCCTTCTATTAGCGCAATATTCTGCATTTGAGTTTTTGTTGGTGCACCATAATACCCTGTAATTGCACCATAAACATTTGACATTTTCTCACGTAGTTGATTTTCAACTGTCCCTACATAATTATCTCCAGAAGTTATAACTAGGACTTTCTTTAAGTCGTTGAGCTCTTTCGTTAATTTCAATCCAGTTTTTTTCATTTTTGAATTTTCTTTAGACGTTTTTTCAGAATGTACGATGAACTCATCCATAACATAAACCATGTAAGCTAATTCTTCATTCAAACCAAACAACATTTTGGATACCTCAAATTGTTGTTTTCTTTCCGCTAAAGAGAAAATTGAATTTTTAGTGTAATCCACCTGAATCTTCGTTTCGTATGATTCTTTACCTTTATTAATTACAACTGTATATTCTCCTGCTGGAACTCTCGGAGGTGTCATCCCACCTCTTGCAAATGATTTACCCTTCGCAATTCTAGGTCCCATACCGTAAAAGCTCCAATTTACAATGTTGATCCCTTTTTTCTTTCCTGGAGTTAAGTTACTCACAAAATTTCCGTCTTTATCTAAAACCTTCATGGACATCTTTCCGAAAGTGTGCCGTTTTGATAAATAATAGGTAATTCTAGCGTTTGTTGATGGATTTGCCCCCACGAATTGAGTTGGAGAACTTGTTCCTCCAAAATCACTTTGTTCACTCATTTCAAAAGGCTTCATCTCCATAAAGAATAATTTATCCGCCATCATTTTTTCAGAAATCTGACGCAGGGGTGAAACATCATCCATAATGATAATTCCGCGACCATGAGTTCCCATTACCAAATCGTTCGTCTGTTTTTGCATGGTTATATAATGAATCGCAGTTGCTGGCATATTATTTTCAAATTTCACCCAATTCTTACCACCATTCAAAGTAACATATAATCCAAATTCAGTTCCTAAAAACAATAGATTTGGATTCTCAAAATCTTCTTGAAAGCTACGTGCAAATCCATAAACATCATCTGTAATTATTGATGTCCAAGTTGCTCCAAAATCTGTTGTTTTATAGCAGTATGTGTTTTTATCGTTACTCGTATGTCCGTCAAAAACTGCATAAGCCGTACCTTTCTCAAAAACACTCGCTTCAATATGGTAACACCACGTATTTGCAGGCAATCCTTTGAGGTTTTCCGTCACATTACTCCATGTCTTACCTGCATCTTTTGTTACTTGAACATTACCATCGTCTGTACCGATCCAAATTATATTCTGATCCAATTCCGACTCAGCAATCGTGAAAATTGTACAATGGTTTTCGGCCCCTGAGTTATCTTTAGAAAGACCTCCTGATCCCTCTTGTTCTTGTTTCAATTTATCATCTGTGGTAAGATCAGGCGAAATCTTTCGCCAATTGTCACCCATATCGTCTGAAACATGCAGAAATTGACTGCCAACGTACAAGCGATCAGCGCTGTTCGGACTAGTCGTAATAGGTGCATTCCAGTTAAAACGAAGTTTTGGATCACCTTTCACAGGCAATGGCTTAACAACTTTCGATTGTTTGATGTCGCTATCGTATCTCCAAATTGCTTCTGCTCCTTGCATTTCTGAATAAGTAATATTTGGCTTCTCTGGATGAGAATAAACTCTAAATCCATCTCCAAATCCAATAGTTTCCCAATCTCTTCCTTCTACTCCTCCTGGACTTGAAGAAGGTCCATACCAACTTCCATTATCTTGTAACCCTCCATAAATCATGTAGGGTTTTTGGTTGTCCACACTAACATGGTAAAATTGACTAATTGGCAGAGTTTGGACCATTTCCATTGTTGCGCCAGAATTCATTGATCGGTAGAGACCACCATCCGTTGCAACAAACATTTTATCTCCATCTTTAATATCGAACCAAAAATCATGAATGTCTGGATGCATTGCTCCCAAACCTTTAAACGTTTTTCCACCGTCACGACTAAAAGAACCGAAAAGTCCTGCTTTCACAACAATGTCTGGGTTCTTAGGATGCACAACAATTCTTGAAAAATAGAAAGGACGTACAACTAATCCAAAATCGGAATTTAAATGCTTCCAGTTTTCTCCAGCATCTTCAGAACGATACATTCCGCTTAATTTTTTATCAGCAGACTCTATAACAGAATAAAGAATTGAACTATTTGAAGGAGCAATTGCTATGGCAATTCTTCCTAGGGTTCCTTTAGGGAAACCTTGGTGAATTTCATTCCATGACTTTCCGCCATCGATACTTTTATAAAGTCCACATTGTTCACCTCCAGAACTAAACGACCACGCTGTTCTTCTATGTTCCCAAAATGAAGCGTAAAGAATATTTGGATTCTTTGGATCCATAACTAATTCCGAGCATCCTGTATTCTCATCGATGTAAAATATTTTCTCCCAAGTTAATCCTCCGTCTATTGTTTTATAGACACCACGTTCTTCGTTCGGACCCCATAATGCTCCTTGAACACCAACAAAAACCTCATCTGTATTGTTTGGGTTAATCTGTATTGAACTGATACGGTCAGACTTCTCTAATCCCATCTTCTTCCAAGACTTTCCTCCGTTATTAGACTTATAGATTCCATCACCAATTGACGTACTATTTCTCGTCCAAACTTCGCCTGTACCGACCCAAATTGTCTTGTCAGGGTTATCAGGGTCAATCGCGACACAACCAATTGATTGACAATGCTTATCAAATATTGAATTAAACATAACACCACCATCTTGCGATTTCCAAACACCACCTCCGGCAGTACCGATAAAAATCGTTTTAGAATCTGTTGGATGTCCTTCGATATCACTAACTCTTCCACTCATAAGTGCTGGTCCAAGATGCCTGGCTTTAATGTCACCGAACAAGGCGTCACCGTTTAATTTATCAATCGACTGTGCATTTGCAATAAATGCAAATCCTACTACAAAAAAAGTGCTTAAAATTTTCATTTTATTTTATTTTAAATAAAAAATGCGGCCAATAACTGTCCGCATTTTGATGTTTTATTTCAATTTATTCTGATGGAAAAACAAACAAAGTTTTATCAATTTCTGGATTCAACTCTACCGATTCAATTACGATTTCTTGTCCATCCTGACCTTCTAATTGTTGTGTCATTGAAAATGCAAAATATAGCCCATCAACTTCTTGATAATCACTGAATAATGTTTGAGAGATTTGGCCTTTCATTTGACCTGCAAGCATTTCTTGTTCTTGCATTATTGGCACAAAGTTCTCTTTGTCTAAGTAGTAATAAACAACATTCTCTTTTTCTTCACCGTCAACAAGTTGTGCTTTCTTTGTCATTTTAATCTTATAACATTCTACACCTTCCTTTGTGTCTTCTCCTTCAAGTTCTACTGTGTAACCCAAATCTTTATAAGTTAAAAGTGCTTCAGGAAATTCTCCTTTCGTTCTTTTTATGTTTTCTGTATCTTCAGATTCGCCCTTTTCAGCTTTCATTGTCATTTGATTGGTTCCCCATAAAGTCTTACCATCAAACATTCCTTGATAAAAAGTCATTCCTTGAAAGTTAACTACTGTTGCGGCCTCACCTGACTTTGTTGATGTTATTGACAAAGGTAATTCCATTCCTGAAAATTCAATTTTTGCTTCCATCTTAAGGCTCTTCAAGCTCATCCAAGCTTCTCGACCACCTGTATTTTCGACATATGATTCTATAATCTTCTCCACGGTCATGTCTTGTGCATTTGAAATAAATACACTCGAAATAAATAGGAACGCCATTGCAATTTTTTTCATCTTTCTTTCTTTTATTTTTAAACTAAATTAACTATAGAAATTCAAAATTGGATAAATAATATGATGAACGGAGAAAATAAACAGATAAACTGTCAAAGGATTGACACTAATATTCTTATTCTTAAGTGAAAAATCAAGATTATTCTCAAAGTAGTTGTTCTAAAATAATTTTTTGGACACAAAAAAAGCCCTCAAAAAGAGAGCTTAAATTTTAATTGCTTTTTGCCTATAACCCAAAAGCAACTTTCACCTTGTCAACATAATCCAATGCTTCCCAGGTAAATAGCTCTACTTCTTTCGTTATAACTGTACCATCTGGTGCTGTGAATGATTTTGTAACAACCTCATTCTTTCTTCCCATATGCCCAAATGCTGCTGTTTCTAAATAGATTGGATTTCTCAATTTCAATCTTTTCTCTATGAAATAAGGACGCATATCAAACAATTCAGAAATTTTCTTTGCCATTTCTCCATCCGACATTTCAACTTTAGATGTACCATAAGTATCAACGAACAATCCACATGGTTCTGCAACACCAATAGCGTAAGAGACTTGCACAAGGACTTCGCTGCAAAGGCCTGCGGCAACCATGTTCTTTGCTATATGCCTTGTTGCATAAGCTGCTGAACGGTCCACTTTTGAAGGGTCTTTTCCAGAAAAAGCTCCACCACCGTGAGCACCTTTTCCTCCATATGTATCAACAATTATTTTACGCCCTGTTAATCCCGTATCTCCATGAGGTCCGCCAATCACAAAAATTCCAGTTGGATTAATGTGGTATTGAATTTCATCTTTAAATAAAGCTTGAATATCTGCAGGTAAACTTGCTTTCACACGAGCGATAACAATATTCACTATATCTTCTTTGATTTTTGCAAGCATCACTGATTCTGTATCAAAATCATCATGCTGTGTTGAAACTACAATTGTATCAATTCTCAAAGGAACATTGTCATCTGAATACTCAATAGTTACTTGAGATTTTGCATCTGGACGTAAATAAGGAATTAAATCAAGTTCATTATTTCTAATGATTGACATTTCCTTTAAAATTTTATGTGCTAAATCTAAAGCAAGAGGCATGTAATTCTCTGTCTCTTTTGTTGCGTATCCAAACATCATTCCTTGATCTCCTGCTCCTTGTTCTTCAGGATTTGTTCTTTCAACACCTTGATTAATATCTTCTGATTGACCGTGAATTGCTGAAAGGATTCCACATGAATTTGCATCGAACATGTATTCCGATTTTGTGTACCCAATTTTAGCAATTGTTTCACGCGCAATTTTCTGCACATCCAAATATGTCTTCGTTTTAACTTCTCCAGCCAAAACAACTTGACCTGTCGTAACCAAAGTTTCACAAGCTACTTTTGATTCAGGATCAAAAGCCATGAAATTATCAATTAGCGCATCAGAAATTTGATCTGAAACTTTATCTGGATGTCCTTCTGAAACTGATTCAGATGTGAATAAATATGACATATGTTTACATTAAATTATTGGATGCCAAAAATAACAAATTAATTGTACTAAAGAGTGCGTTTATTGTATACAAAAAAAACAGCCATGATAATTCAGAGCTGTTTTTTAAAATAATGTTTTAAAATTTTACTTTTTCATTCCTCCAGGCTTACAACATGCTGGAAGTTTATCTACTGCTGAAGCTATAGCTTTCACATTATCAGCATCATATCCTGTTTCAGAAAGAACTTTTTTAATTTGAGCCGAAGAAATTTTCTTCGCGGAATACTTGACCGTTACTTTTTTGTCTTTCAAATTTAATTCTGCAAATTTGATTCCTTTTGTATAATTCAATTTATCTTCAATTCTAATTTTACAAGAACCACATTCTGCAGATGTCTGAATTACAACCGTTTTTGTTTGTGCATTAATAAATCCGGTAAAAAGGAGTGCTATCGATAATAATAATATTGCTTTCATTTTAGTCTTTATAAATAATTATACGTTCAATTTTTGTTCTGTTTTCTGTTTTTAAAGTTACAAAATACGTGCCAACTTGCAAGTTTATAGTGTTAATTGTCATTTCATTTGATCCTGAAACAGTTCTTGTTTCTATCAGTTTTCCAACAGCATCTGTAATTCTTACTTCGCCTTTCTGACCTTCTGGTAATTCTACATTAATTATGAAATAACTGGATGCAGGATTTGGCTGTAAGATTAGGGCAATTTCATCTATTACGATATCTTCAATAGAAACTGTATTCTCAACTGCAAACATCATTGTTGTGTCACACCCTTCTAATGAAGATACCACAACAGAGTAGTTTCCAGGATTCAAACCTGAAACATCCTCGGTTACCGCAGAATTACTCCACAAATAAGTGTATGTTGTTGATGAGCCAAGTGTCACGTTTATGGAGCCATTAGCACATGTAGAACATGTCGCTCCAATTACAACTCCATAACCACTGAAGTTGGTTAAAATATTATTCACTGTATATAATGCATCCAGCTGACAATTATCTCCTTGATCTGTAATTGTTAAAACATATGTTCCAGCATTAAGTCCAGAAATATCTTCGGTTATTTCCGCATTGTCCCAAGCGTAAGAATAAGCTCCTGAACCACCGGCAACTGTTATGTTTATCTCTCCAACACCTAAGCCACAAACATCTTCAGTAACTAATTCACTTAACATCATTCCGCTCGTGGTTGCATTAACAGTATATGTAAAGTCTTCGACACAACCTCCTGATGACGGATCTGTAACCGTTACAATATATGTTCCTGATTGAACACCTGTTAAATCTTCAGTAACTGCCCCTGTTGACCACAAATAAGTTAAACCTGCTCCCGAAACAACTGTTAGGTCGATTCCTCCTGATGAGGTCTGACAAAAATCCGCAGTTGTTGTAGAAGCAATTTCGAAAGTCGTTTCGTTATCAATTACGACAATGTAATCTGTACTACATGAGAATCCGCCATCACTAGTCACTGTTACTGTATAAGTTCCTGCAGTAACATTTGCTAAATCTTCAGTTGTTGCACCATTTGACCATAAGTATGTATATACTGCTCCTCCAGGTCCACCAGAAAACACCTCTAGATCAATAGCTCCATTAGAATCACTACACGTTTCATTTTGTGAATTATCGAATACAGTAAAAAAGGCATCTGATCCGACAGTAATAACTGAATCAACATAACATCCAAAATCATCCGAAATAGCAACTGTGTAAGTTCCTGCAGAAAGATTCTCAGCTGTAAAACCTCCTAGATTTACTCCATCAAGGTAATAATCATCGGCTGTTCCACCTGTAAAAAAGACAATTTCTCCGTTGCCTTGACCACAGAATTCATCCGTAATGTTAAGGTTTGTAAATCCTAAACCAGTGGATTGAGAACCAACAGTTATTGATTGGGTTAAGGCACAG
>CAJQQA010000184.1 GCA_905480355.1 uncultured Flavobacteriales bacterium
ATAGCTGCTAAATCCATCCGGACCACTAATGAGTATTGATTCATCAACTCCTGTAAAAACGGTGTCAGGTAAATAGAAATCAATAATATCTATTGGTTCAACGCTAATCTGCAATGTTTCTGAACAAGAACCTGCCGTAATAGTCACAGAATAGTTCGTTGTGGCAGATGGATTAACGTTTATTGTATTTCCAAATACTCCAGTAGACCATGCGTAACTTGTTCCTCCGGATGCTAAAAGTTTGAACCCACTATTTGAACACGCTGAAACTGGTGAAGATGACAACTCAAAATTAAATGCATTAATAGAGATTGAATTCGAACCTTCACAACCATCAGCATCAACAACGGTAACATTGTAAGTACTTGGGATGTCTATGAAAAATGTCGCTCCATTATTTCCTGTACCCCAATCATAAGAAGCATATGGTGTTGAGGTGCTCAAAATAGTTCCACCAGTAGAGCAAATATTATTTCCTTCTGAAGAAAGAATTGTAGGAATTGGATCGACTAATATGAGCACATCGATTGTGTCAGTTGAAACACAAGACGCTGCATCTAAAGCTGCTAAAACATATTGACCTGAAAACTGAGGTGTTATTGTCTGTCCTGTAACTGTTTCAGGTCCTGTCCAAGCATAAGAAACAAATCCATTAAGACCTGAAATTGTTGTTGGCGAACTTTCGCACATCGTAATTGTTGCACCTTCATTTATCGTCACATCAACAGCACATTGTATTTGTGCTGAAGCGTAGCTTGATAATAGTAGCATACAGGAAAGTACAATTTTATTTTTTATGATCATTTTTTATATAATTGTGTAATCAATTTTAATCTTCATAATTAATCAACATTACTCAATTTTAACATGTTAGAGTTTCCTAAAGACTCAATTGGCATAGAAGCTATATTAATAACCATATCCCCTTTCTCAAGTAAACCTTTTCTTTTTAGGATTTTTTTTATTTCAGAGATTGTATTGTCAGTGCTTATTCTTTTATTGTAGTAAAACCCCCGAACTCCCCAAATCAAACTTAATTGGGTCAAGATTTTCTTATTACTTGTGAATACGATTATTAGAGCTCTTGGTCTTTGTGAAGCGATTTTATATGCAGTATAACCTGAGAAAGACATAGTTAAAATTGCTTTTGCGTCAGTCCGCGTTGATAAACGGCAGGCATTAAAACAAATTGAATCCGTGATAAATCTTTCTTGGTTTTTTTCTGGCAACTCCTCTTTGTGATAAATACCGTCAAACCCTTCCATTTCTTTAACAATGTTTGCCATTGTTCGAATTACTTCGACAGGGTATTTACCAACGGAAGTTTCTCCAGATAACATTACAGCATCAGCTCCATCTAGCACAGCATTTGCTACATCATTAACCTCTGCACGTGTCGGTGAACTTGAAGTTATCATACTCTCCATCATTTGCGTAGCAACAATTACTGGCTTTGCATTCACAATACACTTATTGATGAGCATTTTTTGAATAAGTGGAACATTCTGATATGGAACTTCCACACCAAGGTCTCCACGAGCGACCATAATTCCGTCACATTTTTTGATAATATTATCAATATCATCAAGTGCTTCAGGTTTTTCAATTTTGGCAATCACTTTTGCCTTTGCTTTATTCTTTGCGATAATCTGTTTTAGCTCTACAATATCTTCAGCAGAACGTACAAAGGATAATCCGATCCAGTCAATTTCCTTCGAAATTGCAAAATCTAAGTCTACTAAATCCTTTTCTGTTAAACACGGCATGGAAATTCTTGTGTTTGGTAAATTAACTCCTTTGTGAGAAGAAAGGATTCCTCCGAAGACAATCTCGGCAATCATTTCGTCTTTACCATTAGTGCTGATAATTTTCATGCTCAATTTCCCATCATCTAGAAGAATGTTATCTCCAACTTTTGCATCTCTGGGTAATTGTTGATAGTTGATCGAAAATTTCGTATCTGTACCTAGTATGTTTTCTGTGGTAATGGTGATTTTCTTTCCCTCAACAAGATTAATTCCATTCTCGGTCATTTTTCCTGTTCTAATTTTAGGGCCTTGCAAATCTCCCAAAATAGCCACATTCAATCCTGTTTCATCATTAAGCTCACGAATTAACTTAATTGTTGCTTCATGCACTTCATGAGAGCCATGAGAAAAATTTAAACGGCAAACATTCACCCCTTCTTCAATCATCGCCTTCAACGTCTGTTTATCAATAGACGCAGGCCCCATGGTTGCAATTATTTTCGTTTTCTTCATCTTAATTCAATGTTTTGTGCCGAAGCAATTTCTTCTGGATAAAATTGATAAACACCTAAAATACTATTAGTCGTTTTCAATTTTTTTATAAGAACATCCAATTCTACGGCATTATTATCACAAAGAAACAGAAAGTAATCAATAGATGGCTTTTCTGGTATTAAAAACTGCCCGTCGTGTTTATTTTTAATCATGTGAAAACTCATCTTATTCTTCTCATCTAAAAACTCATACATAGAATGTTCAGTTGGGTAACTTTCTTTTTTATGCACAACTTGATAGCTGTCAACCTTCACTAGTTTCAATCCAATGTTTTGATTGATATTCCAAACGAGTCTATAATCGCTATGATGAGAACAAATTCCAATTAAATCAAAACTTATTTCTTCTACAAAAGTGAGAATATGTTTTTTACGTTTTACCATGATTATCCAGTATACAAAATTAAGCTTTTATTTCACTGTGTTCATGAAGGTTAGAATAAGAAACTCAAATCTTTTCAACATCATTGGATAAAAAAAGGAAGTATTGTCATCACTTCGTTTATTAAAAAGCAACACCTATTCATAATTAACTATTTGATTTTCAGATTGTTTTATTTTTGGCACGTCTTTTGAAATTATTTAGGCAAAACAAATCAATTTTATTCATTATGATCGCAAAGAAAAATTCGAGGTATGACCTTGAGAGGAAAAGAATTGTCCTATTGCAAATAGGATTAATGACTGTAGGATCTTTAACGCTAGCAGCTTTCACGTATGAGACACCATTCACTTTCGAGCAAGAAAAACGGGAAGTAGCCTATCAACCAGTGAATTTTATTACTGAAGACTACAAGCCAAAAGACGAGAAAAAAGAGCTTGTTATTGAGCATAAAGAAACGTCGAAAGACAAAGAACAATCGTCACAGAAAAATTCGGCTGTTAGCCAAAACATGAAGGCTACTAAGAACACTAAAACAAAGGTTAAATCAGGTGTTAAGGGTGAATTAGGTATTCCTAAAGGGCCAGGCACCGGAGGAACTGTAATTATAACTTCTGACGACACCGTGGATGAATTCCCGGCTACTCCAACCGTTTACATCGGAGGAAGAGTTGCTATGCAGAAACATATCAACCTAAAAATTCGCTATCCAGAAGATGCAATTCGATTTGGAGATGAAGGAACCGTTTACGTAACTTTTATTATTGAAAAAGATGGATCCGTATCGAATGTAGAGGTTATTAGAGGTGTTACTCACTCTATTGATCGAGAAGCAAAACGAGTAGTTCGGAAATTTCCAAATTGGAAACCGGCTGAAAATGCATATGGTAAAGTGAGAACGCGAGTTCGATTACCAATAGTTTTTCAGTTAAATTAGACGAACCCTCTTTAGATAGCAAAAAAGGCTGCCCGATTTGGACAGCCTTTTTAATTTATTTATAGAATGTTTTAAAGTGTTCCAACCATTTTCTTTGGATCCACCCATTTGTCATATTCTTCCGCAGTCACATAT
>CAJQQA010000185.1 GCA_905480355.1 uncultured Flavobacteriales bacterium
AAATAAATAGAATCGCTAATTTCAACAGCTGGAGAAGACATATCTATAGGCTTCGTTGTTAAGTTGTCAGCATAATTTGTAATCGTCGTTCCAATTTGATAAGGATAACCTTTTTCATCCAATCCGTCAAAGGAAACTACACCTAGTGACCACGGATCAACCGCTAAAGTATAATTATGATAAGCTTGGCTGTCAGCCCAGATTAATTCTGGATCATTTACATTAGCCCAGAATTGCGTTGCCGAGTCTTGAAAAACATCTGGCACTAACCATACTGTATCTATTGGGTTCGGGAAATCAACTGTATCATAAATATAAAAGGGGGGGTAAACATCTGTTGTGACGTAAGACACGGGATATGATTCTAAATCGCCAATTTTTATTTGAGTTGGAATAAACGGAACATCCACAACTGTGCCTTCTGTGATATCAACTGTTCTATAAAAAGTAATTTGTTGTGTGTATTCGACATTTGCTGCTAAAGGCACCTCTGAAACATCTAATAATTGAAAAAAAAGAGTATCAACAACTCCGGCGTCGGAATAGTCAGCCTCATATTTTTGAAATTTATTTGAGCTAAACTCATCAAACACTGGAAGATTTATAACATCCAATTTATAAATAAAAGTACTATCAAATGTCCCTTCATTAATCCTTAAATTATTAACCTCAGCATTAATGTGTAATTGCGGATTACTCATTAGAGGACCTACTTCTTCACGCTGAGAGAAAGACGTGAATTCACAGCTAATTAAGACAACGAAAATTAATAAATTCTTCATGCTACAATGTTATTCTTGAATTTCATTTGTAAATCCCATTTCAGCATAAGCAGAAATTGTTGTTCCGGAAGTAATAAATGTGCCTTCTGAAAACTCAGGAGACTGTGAAGTAATTCTTGCAATAATTGAGTCTGAATAGGTAATGCAACTCGGACAAACAGCTAAAAACTCCATATTTCCCATATTGCTTACTCGCTCTCTTGCTTCAACGATTGTCAATCCATATAGGTTGGGTAATATCAATGAGACTCCTGTTTCATCTCGACCAATTATGAGTACTATTCTTGAGCCAATCGGTAATTTTGATTTTGGTTGAATCTGCTTGCCTTTATATAACTGCTCAATTACCGCACCATTTGATTCTCTTGAAGGCTTATACTCTAACTTATATCTAAATTCTCTGTTGATTAAAATACTTTCTGCAAAACGTTGCGATTTATCTACAAGTCCAGGCATTTCGACTAATTGTGTACGTTTTGAAACCCTCACACTAACTTTACGTCCTTCCTTAACAAATATTAATGACTCCTCTGATGGCAATGGGTCTTGTGCTAATATGGTTCCCTCAACTTTCGTTGGGTCATATATAGAATCCAAAACAATCCACCCTAAATTAGATGGTGCCATAAGTGCTTTTAAATTGTTTTGGTTTTTTCCAATCAAATTCGGAACAGCAATTTTCTGCCCAAAATGTGTTTTACTTTTTAGACATGCTTTCAATGAGAAAATTACAATTATGTAAAACACAACTATTGCCAAAAGGTTGATTAAAAACCGCTTGCTTTTGATAAAATTCCATATTTTTCTTAAAAACACCATCACTTATAAAACAAATATACGTAATTAGAAGTTTGGGGAAAGTTCATGCGACTTATAAAAGTCATCAATTGCTTTATAGGCTTCTTGTGCAGAATCAACAACCATGATTAAGTCCATGTCTTTTTGAGCAACGTTATTTTCTTTCGCTAACATTGTTCCTTTAATCCAATCAATTAATCCTCCCCAATATTCTGAGCCAATTAATACTACTGGTCGTTTATTAATTTTTTTAGTTTGAATAAGCGTTAAAGCTTCGAATAATTCATCCAAGGTTCCGAAACCACCAGGAAGTACAACGAAACCTTGCGCATATTTCACAAACATTACTTTACGCACAAAGAAATAATCAAACTTTAGGTTGTGTTCTTGATCAATATATGGGTTATGGTTTTGCTCAAAAGGTAAATCAATATTCAATCCAACTGATTTTCCACCACCTTCTTGTGCTCCTTTATTTCCTGCTTCCATAATTCCAGGTCCACCTCCAGTAATTACTCCATATCCTCCCTCGGCAAGTAATTTTGATACTTCAACTCCTAATTTATAATATTGATTATCCGATTTTGTTCTTGCCGAACCAAAAACAGAGATACAAGGGCCTATTTTAGCCATTCTCTCATAACCTTCGACAAATTCAGCAATAATCTTAAAAATCGCCCAGCTATCGTTGATTTTTATATCGTTCCAATCTTTTATTCTTTTATTCATATTTGCTTTTTAAATCATGCGTGGTTAAGTCAACTAGATCTGCCGATTAATACAGTAGACAAATTTAGCAGAATATACCTTTAAACGCTGAAATCAGGATAAAATTATAGATTACATCACAAGTGTATAAAACTTTTAGGTTAATTTTATACTTTATGAAAAAAGTAGGATATATACTTGTGTTTTTATTTCACTCTATTAATGGATATTCACAAGATTTATTTCTACATGCTGATACTTTGAATAATAAACGATTTATCGTTGTTACTTCTACTGTTTCATTAGCCTGGATAGGCTCCATGACTGCACTTTCTCAAATTTGGTACAAAGACATTCCTAAGAGCAAATTTCACACTTTTGATGATTCAAGAAATTGGTTACAGATGGATAAGGTAGGTCATTTCCACTTTGCTTATAAAATAAATCATTTAACGTCTCAATCATTTATTTGGTCAGGCCTTGATAGAAGAAAATCGGCGTGGATTGGCGCAGGTGTTAGTCTAGGCTATCAAGCTACTTTTGAAATATTTGACGGCATGACTAAAGAATGGGGGTTTTCCTGGGGTGATATTGCAGCAAATACGCTTGGCTCAGGAGCTTACTTAGCTCAACAATTAATTTGGGAAGAGGAACGAATTATTCCAAAATTCTCTTATTTTCCTTCAAGTTTCGCGCAAGTAAGGCCAACTATTCTAGGTAACACATTCACAGAATCCATTTTTAAAGATTACAACGGACAAACTTATTGGTTAAGTTTTAATCCTAGTATGTTTTTGAAGAATAGTAGAATTCCTAAATGGGCAAGTATTTCAATCGGTTATAGCGTAAATGCGAAATTAGTTGGTGATGAAAGCTCATATTTGGATCCAATAACAGGCATTAACTATCAAGAACAACGGGAATTTCTTCTATCATTGGATATTGACTTCAGCCAATTACCAATTAAAAGACCGTGGTTAAAAATGATTGTCAAACAATTTAACCAATTAAAAATTCCGTTTCCGGCATTAATTTATAGGGGCAAGCAATTCTATGGCAGCTGGACAGGTTGGTAAAAGTAATTGTTAGAATAACGTTAAAGTGTTTTATTGAGAAGATTCAAATTTGCGAGCTTATGTAAATACCTGTTTGACAAATTCTCTTCTAGAATCATAAGGTGATCCATTCTGTGACAATCTGATGAAACAAAGTCAATCTGCTGATTTTCAACCAACCATTCGGCTTGTTTTTTGACCACCGGACCATAATGACCAAACAAGGAGTTATAATTCATTTGGATAAGAATTCCTTGTTCTCTCCATTTTCTTGCAATTTCTGGTTGATTAAACAAGAATCCATATCGTTCAAAGTGAGCAAGTACTGGTTTATAATTTTGCGTTAATAATTCAAAAAAAAGTTTTTCAATCTGAGGTGGCTTGACATGAAAAGAAAATTCAAATAAAACATGATTATCCCCAAAGGTCAATAACTTTTCTTTTCTTCTTAATTTTTCCATTAATGTTTCATCGAAGTAGTATTCAGCAGCTGCTTCAATTTCTATGTCTAGATTTACCTCCCGCATTGCATCTTTAACTTTCGCCAAACCGCCGAGAATAATCTCTGGGGTATTGCGAAAATAATCACTCATAATATGGGGAGTAGTAATCACTTTCTGAATACCAAGGCTTTCAAATTTTGATAACATAGCAATGGTTTCATCCATCGATCTTGAACCGTCATCAATTCCTGGAATTAAATGACTGTGCATATCAATTTTAAGAGATGACAAATCAAAAGGTGGGAGCTGATCTTCCTTTTTCCCAAAAAATTTATTTAATAAACCCATTTAGCGGTTTTCATGCATTTACTTTTAGTACTCTAGTATGATTTATTCCCAATTCATTTATAATAGTATTAACTGTCCAAAGAACTATAAACTCCAGTAATCTAGCTTCTGAATTTTGCCTTTAAATACTCCTTTTACATCAACAAAAATACCTTTATCATCTTTCATCAATGCTATAAACTGATCTTCGTTCATATTCTTATATTCTTGATGACTAACGGCAACAATAATTGCATCGTAATCATTAGATGTATGCTCAGCAAGTGAAACTCCATATAGCTTATCCATTTCTTTCGAAGACGCATGAGGATCAACAATATCCACTTGAACTTGGAACGATTTTAATTCTAAAACGATGTTAATTACTTTTGAATTTCGAATATCACTCACATCTTCTTTAAAAGTTGCTCCCATTACGAGTACTTTCGCATTTCCGATCTGTTTACCTGATGCTAGAATTTTCTTTACCGTTTGTTTACCGATATAGAATGCCATAGAATCATTCACAGCTCTACCGCTTGTAATCACTTTAGAATGGTAACCCACTTTCTGAGCTTTATGCGTAAGATAATATGGATCTACACCAATACAGTGTCCACCAACAAGTCCTGGAAAAAATTTCAAGAAATTCCATTTAGTTCCTGCAGCTTCAAGAACATCATACGTATTTATATTTAACTTATTAAAAATGATTGAGAGCTCATTTATTAAAGCAATATTCACATCGCGTTGCGTATTTTCAATAATTTTCGCTGCCTCAGCAACTTTAATTGTTGTAGCACGATGCACTCCCGCATCAATAACGAGTTCGTAAGTCTTTGCTATTTCTTCTAATGACTCTTCTGAACATCCTGATACAACCTTGACTACATTCTGTAAAGTATGTTCTTTATCCCCCGGATAGATTCTCTCTGGAGAATATCCAATTTTAAAATCATCTTTAAATTTCAATCCTGAAATTTCTTCAAGGACTGGAATACAATCTTCTTCTGTACAACCAGGATAGACTGTTGACTCATACACAACATAATCACCTTTATTCAATACTCCTGCAACGGTCTTACTCGCACCTAATAATGGGATTAAATTTGGTAAATTTGCTGTATCTATTGGCGTTGGAACAGCGATAATGAAAAACTCAACAGCTTTCATATCATCAGCATTGGTCGTGAAAGATATATCACATTGATCAAAGTCAGAAGAAGTCAACTCATTACTTGGATCAATTTGATTCTTCATCATTTCGACCCTTTCTTCATTGATGTCAAACCCAACAACGCTTACTTTCTTTGCAAATTCAAGTGCAATAGGTAAGCCTACATAGCCCAAGCCAACAACTGCTAGCTTCGTCTCCTTATTAATTAATCTGTTATAAATCGAGTTGCTCATTTCTTATTTTATAAATTCGTTCAATTATTTCTACAACCTTAAGACCTTCCAGTGCGTTGGTGGTAGCGATTGTTCTTCCTTTTAATGTGTCAATTACATTTTTAATCACATAATTATGATTTGCCGCGGAGCCTTTGTAAGGACCATAATCATTAGCAGGATTTGACTCCTTTAATTCTGGCATTTCGTAATCCTTGATATTACAGACCTCAACTTCATTCATGTATTGTCCACCTATTTTCACGCTCCCCTTACTGCCTATAATCGTCAGGGAGCTTTCAAGGTTTTGGTCTGCTACGGCAGTAGAATAGTTAATACTTCCCATTCCTCCATCCATGAAATCAAAATTCACCAATCCTGAATCTTCAAAATCGGTTGAATTTTCATGTGTGAAATCTGCAAACTTACCAGCAATATTCTCGATATCGCCAAAAAGCCAATACATGATATCAATAAAATGTGAGAATTGTGTAAACAGGGTTCCTCCATCTAAATTAGAAGTTCCTTTCCATCCTCCTTTTTTATAGTAGCGATCGTCTCGGTTCCAGTAACAATTTAGCTGAACCATAAAGATATCACCTAACAAGTTTTGATCGATAACCGACTTTATCCATTCAGACGGTGGAGAATATCTATTTTGCATTACGCAAAAAACATTCTTCGACATTTGTAAAGATTTAAAAATTACTTTTTCACAATTGTCTTTTGAAAGTCCCATCGGTTTTTCACAAACAATGTGCTTTTTAGCCTCAAGACCAAGTATACATTGCTTTGCATGTAAACCGTTTGGGGTACATATATTCATCACATGAAATTCGATTCCTGAAGTAATCAGATCTTCAATGCTATTATAAAATGGCACATCAAAACCTACTGCATCGCATTCTTCTTTTGATCGGACATCAACCATTGCAACGAGCTCGCTTTCTTCTTCTCTGCGAATCATTTCTGCATGACGCTTACCAATGTGACCCGCACCAATTACTGCGAATTTAACTTTCTGATTTAAATCCATTATTAATTACCTATTTTGGAGACTCTATTATTCTCTAATTTATACTTCTCATTGCTTTCTTTGCAAAGCGCTATTCCTTCAGTGTCAAAAACTAATCGGTGACCAAATTCGCTCATCCAACCAATTTGGCGAGCTGGATTTCCAAAAACTAAAGCGTAATCCTCAACTGTCTTGGTGACAACGGCCCCAGCTCCTATAAATGCAAATTTACCAATATTATTCCCACAAACAATTGTTGCGTTCGCTCCAATACTTGCGCCTTTTCTCACAATTGTTATTGAATATTCTCCTCTTCTAACAACTGCACTTCTAGGATTTGTCACATTTGTGAAAACCATAGATGGCCCCAAAAATACATCATCTTCACAAATTACCCCTGTGTATAAAGAAACATTGTTCTGAACCTTAACATTATCACCAAGAATAACCTCTGGTGAAACAACTACGTTCTGTCCAATATTACAATTTTCTCCGAGGATGCATTTGGGCATAACATGAGAAAAATGCCAAATCTTGGTTCCATTACCAATTGAACATCCTTCATCAATTACAGCCGTTTCGTGCGCGAAATATTTCATTCTAGTTTTTAATTATTTTCACAACTTCCTCTCCATCATCACTGCTTAAAACGAGAAAGTAAATTCCTTTATCAATTTTTTTCAAATCAATAACTGTTGACTTTTTATTAATTGACTTTTCATTCATAACAACTTGACCCAATTCATTTTTTAGGGAAATTACCATATTATTGTGTAATTGACTAAATATTAAGTTAACATTTTCGGTTGAAGGATTTGGAAATAAATTAACATGGTAAATCGTAGGGTTTTCATTTAAATCGAGAAAACCATCACTTATTACCAGTAAATAATCTTCAACTTCTCCATCGAAACCCGAAGCACATGGGTCGGTTTGGTAGGCATTATAATTACAAGAAATTCTCATAATTGTATTCCCAAAAGCTGCGTTAGAGGGTATCGAAATTGTAAATGGTGATAGATTGGTAGGTGCATCAGCAACATTTTGAGCAGAGCCTAATAAATATTCCTCTCCAGAATCATAAAAATCATCGTCATGATTCCAATCCACCCAAGCCGTTACATAGTATACATAATTTCCATTATCCGTGCTAACATTTACCGAAAGGTCATAATCTTCATTAATTACAATAAATGTAGAATCTGTTGATGTGTAATCAGTGTAAGGTTGTGTTTTTCCTGTTACATTATCAATTGCATTAAAATTAACATATGTAATGTTACCTTGATATGACATTGTACCTGCGGAAGGGCATACCTTTTCTTCTCGCACATTATACATGAATTTATATGTTTCAGTTGTATCTCCAATACTCCCAACTGCAAAAACTTTAAAATATATTTTTGAATTAAAAGCTTGATTTGGTATTGGCGAATTTGACACCCATATGCTATCAACTGTATTCGTCATATCAATTTGATTATCGAATGCCAAAGAATTGACTGACCATTTTACAAATACACTTGTTAGTATATCATCATAAGAAATAAGAGAAGTCACATACTGATCAATATTTTCTAATGGCAACACATCTGTTGGCTGGTCGGTAATTTTTGTTATTAAAATTGAAGGGAAGTTATTTCTTCCCACTAATGAGTATTCCCATAGTCCTCGGCCCCAAGTTGCTGCTTTGATCGTATTTGATCCATTTACAATCTCTAATTCTTCAATCGTTGTATTTGGAAGATTGGGATTATATAAACTCCAAACATTTTCACTCATCAATTTCGTATATACCCCAATTTCTGCACCCAAGTATATTCTAGATGAATCTGTATGATCAATTACTACAGAATGAATCGGCATATCTCCGAGGTTATTGGTTATGTTATTCCAAGAGGTTCCTCCATTAGTTGTAATGAAAACTTTCTCACCATTGTTTTCATACCTAGCGTTCACTATTATTATTACCTCATCATCATTTGGATCAAAAGCAATATCCTGAATACTGTGGTCCGGATAATTATTTTTGATACTGGTAAAAGTAGCTCCACCATTTATCGATTTTTCAATTTTATTCCCATTAGATATTACGATAATATTAGAATTGTTTTCTGCTATTGCCGCATTACTTATTGTTGAAGTAAATGTTGATGGGGCGCCTATACTATCCCATGATGTGCCAAAATCAATACTTTTAAAAATATATTTACTAAAGTTGTAAACTGTCATTTGATTATTGGGGTCGTATGCAATTGGTGCTTCCCATCCTCCATTACCAGAGCCAGATTGCCCAGGAGCGCTCGCACCTGTTTGAGTCAACCCTCCATCTTTCGTTCTTCTTCTTCCGCCAAACTGAAGACTACCAATCATCCAATCATCATTAAGCGGATGAATTAACCCTTCCATACCATCAGCACCATAGAATTCGATCCAAGAATTTTTATGTTTAATACTCGTCCCATTATCTTGAGACCCTGAGATACTTCTATAATGATTCGATTGGCTTACACCTAATTTATAATTTTCCCTAACGGCAATACCTTGTCCTATGTTTTCCCAAGAAATACCATTGTCCATGCTTTTTGAAAATAAACCATCAGTGCCAACATAAAACACACCATTAACACATTTTGCGGGATGTAAATCTGCATGTACATAATCCGTACTCGTATTAAAGCTAATTTGATGCCCTGAACCAGAACCATTTGTATTCCCTAAGCTCCAAGATGTAACCTGATTAAACGTTTGCCCGCCATCCATACTGGCCTCAATATCCACATAGCCGAATATCATATTCGAAGTGTCCAAATCATTCACTGTAAACCCTCCACAACCCTGTGGGGGATTATTCAAAAAAGTATAGTTAACACCATTATCTGTAGATTTCCAAACCCCATTGTCTGATGCGAAATATAAACAGTTGTTACAGTCATTACTAACAGAAAGGTGCACAGATCTATTTTCCAAATTTGCAACTATCTCTGTTGATTGATTATAACTCAATCCTTGGTCATCAGAAAGAAGAACAAAATTTTGATTGGATCCCCAATAATAAGAATCATACAAATAGATTATATCATTATTCGTTGGGTGAAATTGTATTTCTTCAATATCTCCAGTTGTCAAAAGCGGAGTCCATGTTACAAGATTATCATCAGATCGATAGATGCCTTTACTCGTGCCAATAAAAATTAAATTTGGTACTCGCGGATGATAACGGATTTCATAAATTTTAAAATTAGAACCAAGTCCACCAAAATCAATATTTAAAGGATTAAAATTTGTTATTGTCCATGAATCCCCTCCATCAATAGACCTATATAAACCATGGGAATTTCCATTCCTTGCATTTCGGATATTAATTAAGATTGAATCTGGATTAGTTGGTGATACTGTCAAAGTATTTACACCTGATGCGATCAAAAAGTCAGTTGACCCCCCTAGCCAGTTAACTCCTCCATCAATACTTTTCCAAAAACCTCCACTTCTTGATCCTAAATAAATTAAATTTGGATTTAATGGGTCGACATAATGATCTTCGATTCTTCCTAATCCAGTGGAATAATTCCCAGTCACACTATCAATCCGATTTGGACCTAATTCCACCCAGTCAGAGCCAAACAAGCTTTTGTTACTCGCATCTTTAGCTTTTATTTGATTTTTACTAAATGCGTTTTCAGTAAAGAATGGATCAATTTGAGACCTGTCTCCACTGGGATAATATTTGTACTCATTGGAAGCTTTCCAACGTTGAAAGCCTTTCCATCCAGATCCCTTTTCTTCTTTATTGTGTGTTGTAAAATAATTCTCAGCTGACTCGCATACCTCATAAAAATTAACCGACATGTCGTCCATTAAAACTTTGTACTCTTTTTGAGAAAAAGAATTAGTTGATATCAACACAACAGATAAAAATATAATTAGAGCCTTCATAATTTTCCGAGTTAGGGTAAATAAATTGGTTCTTTAAGCTGCACATCTTTAAGAACAAAATAATATTTCTTGTTATCTTCCAAATAAAATAAAATTGCTTCATCACTTTCAATTTCTAAAATCCTCTCTTCAACTTCTGGTCTTAAAAACGTCTTAAATATTTCGTTCCTTTTAATTAATTGATTAGAAAAATGTCCATTAAAATAAACTTTTTCCAAAAGAACATTCTTTTCTAAGTCAACTACTTGCATTCCAATTTCTGTCCTTACTAATTCATTTTGTTGTCCAGGTATCTGTTCTTGGCTATATACATTTTTGATTGAAAAAGAAGGTGTTTTTTCAATCAAAGTTTCTGCTTTTTCGCACTCAATACTAAAGAGTAGAAATGAAGAAATAAAGAATAATAGCGCTACGATCCTCATTTAATATAATCTTTAAAACTATTGTGATCGACCTTATTTAACTCTTGTTTGGAAAGGCTCTTAAAATAGGCATACGTTCTTTTCAATCCCTCACTTCTATCAACCTTTGGCTCCCACCCAAGTAATTCTTTTGCTTTTGTAATGTCAGGTTGTCGTTGTTTTGGATCATCTGTTGGTAATCCCTTAAAAACAACTTTTTGATCGGTTCCTGTTAAATCGATTATTTCTTTCGCGAAATCTGCAATACTAATTTCGGATGGATTTCCAATATTAACGGGGTCACTACAATCACTCATCAATAATAGATAGATTCCTTCCATTAAATCGTCTACATAACAGAATGATCGTGTTTGTGAACCATCACCAAATATTGTTAAATCCTCTCCTCTTAAGGCTTGTCCTATAAATGCCGGAAGTACTCTTCCATCATTTAATCTCATCTTAGGCCCATACGTGTTAAAAATTCGAATTATTCTAGTCTCCAGCTTATGAAAGGTATGATACGCCATTGTAATCGCTTCCTGAAAACGTTTTGCTTCATCATAAACTCCTCGAGGTCCAACAGGATTTACATGCCCCCAATAATCTTCAGTTTGAGGGTGTACTTCTGGGTCTCCATATACTTCGGATGTTGATGCAATTAGAATCCTTGCATTTTTTGCCTTGGCTAAACCTAGGCAATTATGAATTCCTAAAGAGCCAACTTTCAATGTTTGTATTGGGATTTTCAAATAATCAATTGGACTTGCGGGTGATGCAAAGTGCAAGATATAATCTAATTCTCCAGCGACATGAATATGTTTCGTAACGTCGTGGTTACAGAATTCAAAATTTTCTAATGGAAATAGGTGTTCGATATTTTCGATTTTCCCTGTTATTAAATTATCCATTGCGATTACATGAAATCCTTTTGCGATATAATAATCACACAAATGAGAACCTAAGAATCCGGCAGCTCCTGTTATTAATATTCTCTTTTTCTCTTGCATCTAATTTTTCGGAATTACTGTTTTACGGCCAATAGAATTATAATAGAATCCTTTTCCTTCCATATCATCTAAACCATAAATGTTTCTACCATCAAAAATTATAGGGTTCTTTAATAATTTCTTCATTCTCGAGAAATCTGGATTTACAAACGCTTTCCATTCAGTTGCTATCAATAAAGCATCACATCCTTCCAAAGCTTCATATTGTCCTAAAGCGAATGTTGCAAAGTCCCCAATTTCACTTTGGACATTCTCCATTGCCTCAGGATCAAATGCGACTACTTTCGCTCCGGCAAGCGTCAATGCTTTAATAATATATAATGCCGAAGCCTCACGAATATCATCTGTATCAGGTTTGAATGCAAGTCCCCATAAAGCAAACTGCATTCCAGTCAAATCGCCAAAATAATTCTTGATTTTTTCAACAAGAACGACCTTTTGTCGATCATTAACATCAAGTACACTTTGAATGATATCAAAATCATAACCCACGTCTTTTCCATTTTTCAGAAGAGCGGTAACATCTTTAGGAAAACAACTCCCTCCAAATCCTATACCTGGATTCAAAAACTTGTGTCCTATTCGCGAATCTGACCCTATACCCTCTCTCACCTTATCCACATCGGCACCAACTATTTCACAGAAATTAGCGATTTCATTCATGAATGTTATTTTTGTTGCTAAAAATGAATTCGCGGCATACTTAGTTAGTTCTGCAGATTTCTCATCCATTACAATTAGAGGATGCCCAACCTTAATGAAAGGTCTATACAATTCGGTCATTATTTGAACAGCTCTATCATCTGTTGTACCAATAACCACTCGGTCAGGATTCAAAAAGTCATCAATTGCAAAACCTTCTCGTAAAAATTCTGGGTTCGAAACAACAGCAAAATCAACTGTTGCATTCTCTTTAATTTTAGCGTCAACCTTATCGGCTGTCCCTACAGGAACTGTAGATTTATCGACGATAACTTTATACTCCGTTATCATCTCTCCAATTTTACCGGCAACATCAAGTACATAACTTAAATCAGCAGCACCATCTTCTCCAGGAGGAGTCGGTAATGCTAAGAAAATTATTTCCGCTCCATCAATTGCTTCTTTAAGATTTGTTGTAAATGAAATTCGATTTGCTTTTATATTTCTTTCAAAGACAACATCTAAATGAGGCTCGAAAATTGGCACTTCGCCATTTCTCATGCGTTCAACTTTGGCTTCATCAATGTCAACACAAACAACCTGATTTCCTGTCTCTGCAAAACATGTTCCGGTTACAAGACCTACATAACCTGTCCCAACAACTGCAATTCTCTTCATTCTTTATTCGTTTTTAAGCTTCAATTTTCATAAACTCAGCAACACCATTACAGATAAATGCCAATTGTTCTTCGCTCATTTCAGTATGAATCGGTAAAGACAAGACCCTTTCACCTAGCCAATCTGTTGCCGGCAATTCAGTTTCTGCACTATTAAATGAGCTAAACATCTCTTGCTTATGCGCTGGTACTGGATAGTAAATCATTGAAGGTATATTCTTTTCAGCTAAAAAAGCGTTCAACGCATCTCTATCAATCCCCTCCAATGTCAATGTATATTGATGAAAAACATGTCTTGATTTATCGCTTCTTACCGGAGTATTAACACCTTCAAATTGAGCAAAAAAGTTGTCGTAATAATCTGCAACTTTTCTTCTCGCATTAATGTATCCGTCTAATTCTTTCAGTTTTATTCTTAGGACAGCCGCTTGAATACTATCTAATCTCGAATTGCAACCAACCACGTCATGGTAATAACGTTTGCTTTGACCATGATTTACAATCATTCTCATTTTAGCTGCAAGCTCGTCACTATTTGTGAAAATAGCTCCACCGTCTCCATAACAACCTAAATTTTTTGAAGGGAAAAAAGAGGTGCAACCAATTTGTCCAATTGTTCCTGTTTTTTTATCGCCGCTAGAAGTATGATAATCACTTCCAATTGCTTGGGCATTATCTTCAATTACAGGTAAATTATGCTTGTCTGCAATTCTCATTATCTCTCCCATATCGGCTGCCTGTCCATAGAGGTGAACAGGCACTATCGCCTTAGTTTTATCCGTAATAGCATTTTCTATCTGACTAGCATCCATGCAAAAAGTATCTTTTTTGACATCGATGAATACAGGTTTCAAACCTAATAAAGCAATAACTTCTGTTGTAGCAATAAAGGTGAATGAAGGAGTAATTACTTCATCTCCTGGCTTCAAGTCTAGTGCCATTAATGAAATTTGCAATGCATCTGTGCCATTTGCACAAGGAATGACATGTTTAGTATCCAAATAAGATTCCAATTCTGATTGAAAAGACTTCACTTCTGGCCCGTTAATAAACTGAGCAGATTCAATTACATCTCCAATAGCTTTATCAACTGCTGATTTTATTTTTTTGTACTGCGACTTTAAGTCGACCATTTGTATATTATCCATACGGCACTCTGTTTTACTTTATATAATTCAAGGCCTTAAAGATAAAAAAACCTTACGATAAACAAGAATATTTATTGGTGATTTCAAGCTCTTTAAAGGAAGGAATTGATGTCGTAATGTCTCTTATTCACAAACTACATATCATACCGCTTAAATCATCCATGGAGCCACATGCTCAATGAAATTAATGTTCTACAACTTAATTTAACATCTCGCGTTTAAAATGTAGAGCAGAAGAAAGATAAATCAGTAAATTAGCAAAAAAAAGGAAAGTGAGTAGCCATCAGAAAAGCATAAGCCGTTTTAAACAATTGTTCATTGCTCTTGTTCTTTTGTCATTTACTGTTAATTCAGTCACCGCGCAAAGAAAAGCTTCAGATACTGTTTTAGCTACACCATGGATTAGTGTGAGTTATGGAATAAACGGAACAGCCGGGGATCTCCAAGACAGGTATGGTCTTTTAAATAATCTAGGTTTTTTTGCCGGTTACAAAACAAAAAGGAATTGGATTTATGGTATTGAAGGCAATTTCATTTTTGGGAATCGTATCAATGTGACTGATTTATTTGATGAACTACTCGATTCAAAAGGAAATATCACAGATGAAAATGGCGATATAGCTACAGTTCTTGTGCTTGCAAGAGGATTCAATGTCAATGGCTCGATTGGGAAAATATTTCCGGTTCTTAGTCCAAATAAAAACTCTGGGATATATGCCAATATTGGGGCTGGCTATGTGGCTCATAAAATGCGTATCGAAACACAAGATCATTTTGTACCACAAATAGAGAATGAATACAGAAAAGGTTATGACCGTCTAACGAGTGGGATAAACCTTCATCAATTTTTAGGCTATGCACTTATGGCTAATCAAGGAGCATTTAATTTTTATGGAGGATTTTATATTCAAGAAGGATTCACATATAATCGCAGAACAGTGTTTTTTGACCAACCTGAAGCTCCAGCTTCTACAGACTTAAGAATGGATATTCAATATGGATTCAAAATAGCGTGGATGATTCCTGTTTACAAAAGGCTTCCTAAAGAATTTTACTACAATTAATGCACATTCTATATAATATCGGGGTTTTTCTGCTTGGAATTGTCATGAAGAGCGCGGCATTATTCCATCCAAAAGCGAAAGAATGGATTATTGGAAGGAAAAACTTTTTTAAAGAATTGCCTTCTTTAAAAAACAAAGAGGTAGTTTGGTTTCATTGTGCATCTTTAGGTGAATTTGATCAGGGTCTTCCATTAATGGAGAAAATCAAGTTAAAGAAACCTAACGTATTTCTTCTTGTCACGTTTTATTCTCCATCGGGAATGAACCATTACCACAAAAGAAATCATTCGGCAGATTACGTTTGCTATTTACCTCTTGACACTTCTTCCAACGCAAACAAATTCATCCAACATTTTCGACCATCACAAGCCTATTTTATCAAATATGAGTTTTGGTCAAACTATATTTTCACTGCCAAGAAAAATGGTGCAATGTTGTTTAATATCAGCGGTTTTTTTCGAGAAGATCATCGGTTTTTCAAATGGTATGGAAGCTTTTTCAGAAAAACTTTAAAACAATTCGATTGGTTTTTTGTTCAAAACGAAAAGTCTTCCCATTTACTCCAATCTATTGGCCTTAAAAATGTTTCTATTACTGGAGACAATCGTTATGATCGCGTGATTGAAAATAAAAAAAAATGCCCAGAGAATCAGATCATTTCAAAGTTTAAAAACAACCAACGTTTGATAATAATAGGGAGTTCATGGCCCGAAGACGAATCTATCATACTTCCATGGATACTAAAAAATGATGTGAAAGTATTAATTGCCCCTCACAATGTGGACCAGAAACACATTGAACAATTAAAGAAGAATCTGCCTAATGCTGTTCAATATTCAAAAGCTTTGTTAGCAGATATTCAAAATACTCACGTAATGATTCTTGACACAATTGGGCATCTAGCTAGCGCATACAAATACGGCACAATTGCATATGTTGGTGGTGGGTTTTCTGGTAGCTTACATAACATTTTAGAGCCTGCTGTCTTTGGTCTTCCGGTACTTTTCGGTCCAAAATTTGATCGATTTCCAGAAGCTCAAGCATTCATTGACAATGGGTTTGGGTTTTCAGTTTCCACAATGAAAGAATTTATATTCACACTAGACAAAATTGACAAAACATACTCTGAAATCAGCGAGAAAGAAATTTCTTTTATTCAAGAAAATACCGGTGCTTCAGATAAAATTATTCTTAAAATCAATTCTATTTCCAATTAAGAATTCTCAGATCAGTATTCTTAATTGACCCATACTTCAATTGAATTTGACGTATTAATATCTCAATATTTTTCCATTTAGGATTCCGATTAGAAACCAATGCAATTACTTCTCTCGCTGGATGAACTCCATCGGAAGTCGACAATCGCTTGTAGTTATCTGTCATTTTTTTAATAAAATAGTGTGGTACTAATGTATACCCCCCATGTTTTTCAACCATATTTTCGAGTAATCCAATATTTCCTCCTTCATAATCCCAGTCGTCCAATGAAGGATTGCCTCTCAATTCACAAAAGCTAACCATTTGCGTCCTAAGACAATTCCCCTGAGTAAGCAACCAAGGGTGATAATCTTTTAACACATCAACATGAATATTTTGTCCTTCATAATTAGGCATATATGCCCAAATTTCTTCTTGAAACAAAGGAATTGTTCGCCACTTTAGATTTGATTCAGGACCTGCGAGAATTGCCACATCAATTTTTCTAGACTCCAGAGCAATTAACAACTCTTCTGTTTTCATTTCTTCAATAGACAACTGAACCGAAGGAAGAGAATCTTTCCATTGACCGTATAAGTCAGGCAGCATGTATCCAGAAACTGTTGGAATTATTGCCATTCTAATTTCTTCAATAAACGCTCCGTCTTTTTTTTGAACCAACTCTTTTATTTTGGCAAACTCTTGAAGTACATCTTGAAAAACAACTATCATTTCACTTCCGAAATCTGTCAATTCCAATGGAAATCTAGAACGGTCAAACAATACCCCACCCAACATTTCTTCTGCTTTTTTAACTTGCATGGACAAAGTTGGCTGTGAGACAAAACAAACTTCACTTGCTCTCTGAAATTGCTTTTCTTCATTTAAAGCAATAATATACTGCATTTGTTGAATCGAAATCATGGGCATTTTTTTAATTGAAATAAATATAGTTAAAATCTATTGATTTATAAAACAAATTGATAACAACTATCAGCCAGCTTTATTAAATTTGTAGAAACTCATAAAAGATGTAGTAATGAACAGTTTAATTTTGAGTGATAATAATAAAAAATAAAAATAATGTCAATTGTAGGAAAAAAATTTCCAAGCCTGGAAGTATCTGCCATGAACGAAATGGGAGATACAATCAAAGTAAACGTTTTTGAAGAAGCTAAGAATAACGGAAAGAAAGTGTTGCTTTTCTGGTATCCAAAGGATTTTACGTTCGTTTGTCCTACTGAGCTTCATGCTTTTCAAGCGGCTTTGGGTGAGTTCGAAAAAAGAAACACTATGGTAATAGGAGCTTCATGTGATACTCCAGAAGTTCATTTCGCGTGGTTAAACACACCGAAAGACCAAGGAGGAATAGAGGGTGTAACGTATACCATTTTAGCTGACACGAATAGAAACCTTTCTTCTATATTAGAGATTTTAGATATTCAAGATGTGCTTTATGATGAGGATTTAGATGCTGAAATTGTAGTTGGAGATAGCGTTACT
>CAJQQA010000186.1 GCA_905480355.1 uncultured Flavobacteriales bacterium
ATTAAAATCTGGCTCACTACCGTTGAACAAAGCACTGGTAGAAGACCGATTATTTATACCTCTTACAACATCTATTCTAAGCTGCTAAAAGCGCATTTTAAGCAATATAAATTCTGGGTAGCCAATTACAGCCAAAAGGAATATCGCTTTAAAGATGAAGAAATAATCATTTGGCAATACTCCGACAATGG
Source organism: uncultured Flavobacteriales bacterium (assembly GCA_905480355.1). Classification (GTDB taxonomy): domain Bacteria; phylum Bacteroidota; class Bacteroidia; order Flavobacteriales_D; family Crocinitomicaceae; genus UBA4466. The sequence continues at coordinate 192 of CAJQQA010000186.1, forward strand.
AAGCGTAGCTGGAATTAAAGGCAAGGTAGATTTAAATTTTTCAAAAATAATTTACTGATCTACCCTTTTAAAGTCCTTTAATTAAAAAGTCTGTTCTACGGTTTTTTGCTTTACTAGAAGCGGAAGAATTTTTGAATTTTGGTTGCGTTTCCCCATACCCTTTCGCGGAAAGACGGGTTTCTTCTACTCCAAGACTAATAATGTATTTTTTCACTTCCTTAGCACGATTATCCGATAGAATAAGATTTTCATAATCGTCTCCGACATCATCTGTATGTCCATTAATGGCTACCGAAATTGTGTTATTCTCTTTCAGAAAGCTTACAAAACCACGCAGAATAAACTTCGATTTATTACTCAACTCAATTGAATTGGTAGCGAATAATATATCATTAATAGTGTATGCAAGACCAATTTTAAGCTCTTTCACCGCCAAATCATTTCCTTTCAACACCACAGACTTCCGTTCTTTTGGTGTACTTGTTGGTGTTGAAATTTTTGTGATTTCTTCTTTTGTAATAATCTTAGAATCAAACGCATGACCTTCTTTCTTCACCGTAATCATTACATCTTGTTTCATGGTCGTTTTCACAATTGCAGCGTACTTTCCATCATCTCCATTTACTTTGATTTGAGTCACCTCATCACTTCCCTCATATGCGATTTCGATAATTGCATCTTCAACAGCTTCTCCATTTTCATCTTTCAATTCTCCCTTGATCAAAGCAACAGTTTGAGGCCGTGCTTCCTCGTAGAGATCAAAAGAATAGATATTCCATTTCCCCCCAACCCTTGATGAAAAATAAGCTACTTTACCATCAATGGAGACAAATAATCCTAACTCATCATCCGCAGAATTAATTGGATAACCAATATTTTTTGGTTCTGTCCATTTCCCATCCTTCCTTCGAATGTAGAAAATATCTAATCCACCAACACCTGGTCTATCTTTAGTTGATTCAGAAACGAAATACAAGGTTTCGCTATCTTGATGAAGAAACGGACTTTTATCTTTGCCAATCGTATTTATTTCATCAAATGGACGAGCAGAGCTCCATTCTCCATTCTCATCTCGCTCTGCGATGAAAATATCATTATTACGAGAAGAAGACCGATTCACTGTATAATACAAAGTGTTTCCATCAGAAGAAAGGGAAGGCTGTGCCTCCCAGCCATCAGGCGTATTAATCTTATCACCCATATTCTCAAGAGGTGTCCAAGTATAATCATTTCCACCTGCTCCAGAACGCTTGTAGGTAGTCATGTACAAATCACAATTCATGTATGGCTGACCAAAAACTTCTTCCTTTTTACATGCACATACGACCATTTGTTTATTATCTACAGATAAAGTGGCTGCGCCGTAACTTTGAAATTCCCCATCATTAAACGGACTATTTAGCGGTTTTCCACCATCAAAATCAACCAACATCGATTTACGGTTAGAAAAAGTAATCTCTTCGATAACATTGGAAACAATATCTCCTGGACTCTTTCTGTCCAATTTTCTGGTATAAAAGATCAACTCATTGTCAGGTGAAATCATTGGGAAATACTCATCACTCATGGTACTTACATTCTGAACGATTTGAGGTTTAAAAGGAACCACATTCGATTTTACTTTTTCATCACGTTCTAGATCCTCGAGGACTTCACTAACATCTGCCAATTTCTTGGTAAAATCATCAGGATATCTTTCTGTATTTGAATTTTTAAATTTCTTGAATTCCTTGAACCATTTAATTGCTTGTGGCATATCCTTTTGGGAATAATTAATCACACCTAGATAATAGGAACAATTTGCATGATAATCTGAACATATATCTAAAGCCGCTGCAAACATTTGTTCTGCTTTGAGAAAGCTTTTGTTTCCTCGAGCAGGATTTGGGTACATATCATAGAACTTCAAAGCATTGGTGTAAGCATACATACCATATTCATAATAGGCCATTGCGTTTTCCTCATCCAAGGCGATCGCACTGTTAAAATCATCAACGGCTGTTCTGGTATCTTTAGCTTCATTGGCGCTTTTAAGTAATCTTATCACCTTTTTACTAGGATCTAGACATGAATTAGATTCTTCTTGTGAATAAGAAAAAGTGTTAATTGCTAAAAAAATAATTCCAAAATAATATTTAAGCATTTCGTCTATTCTAAATTATTTCAAGGAGAAATCAAATTTCGCACCTAATATTATATATCGTTTAAAACTTCAAAAGGTTACACGAAACAGACGCATTTTTAAGCTTCGACTACTTTAAACAGATTGAATTGACCAAAACTTTGTATTTTGTGCATCTCAAAACTTCAAACTATGAATAAATTACTCCTTACACTTTTATGTACAATTATTGTATCAATTGCGTTCACTCAAAAGAAAAAACTCTCAGATGAATCTCCTATCAATTCATCTTTAGTTTCTGCGCTAAACTTTAGAATGGTTGGACCAGCATTGACTTCTGGGCGTATTTCAGATATTGCAATACACCCAAGTAATCAAAATACCTGGTATGTTTCGGCAGCATCTGGAGGTGTTTGGAAAACAACGAATCATGGTACGACCTTCTCTCCTATTTTCGATTCCTATGGCTCCTATTCAATCGGATGTTTAGCAATTGCCCCGTCGAATCCAAATACTATTTGGGTTGGAACAGGTGAAAACAACAATCAACGCTCTGTAGCTTATGGAGATGGCGTATACAAATCTGTAGACGGTGGTAAGTCATTTAAAAATATGGGGTTGAAGGATTCTGAACACATTGGGAAGATAATTATTGACCCCTCAAATGAAAACACTCTTTGGGTTGCCGCATATGGTCCCGTTTGGAGCAAAGGTGGAGAACGTGGCGTCTATAAATCAATAGATGGAGGAGAAACATGGAAGTTAACCTTAGACATTTCAGAGCACACGGGAATTGCAGAAATCGCAATTGACCCATCGAATTCATCTATTCTATACGCATCTGCTCACCAGAGAAGAAGAAGGGAATGGACTTACATTGGAGGTGGACCGGAATCTGGATTATATAAGTCAACTGATGGTGGAGAAAATTGGAGAAAAATAAATTCTGGATTACCTAAAGGAGAAATGGGAAGAGTCGGAATTGCTGTTTCACCAGTAGATCCAAATTATGTATACGCTATTGTTGAAGCAAGAGATAAGAAAGGTGGCTTCTTCCGTTCTACGAACAAAGGGGAAACTTGGGACAAAATGTCTAGCTACAAAACGAGTGGTAATTACTACCAAGAAATTATTTGTGATAAAACGAATAAAGACAAGGTTTTCTCAATGAACACATGGTTACACCATACAACAGATGGTGGTAAAAACTTTGTCGCCACTGGCGAATCAATGAAACATGTTGACAACCATTGCATCTGGATTAATCCAAACGACCCTAATCATTGGATTGTTGGATGTGATGGAGGTATATATGAAACATATAATCACGCCAAAGACTGGACCTATTACAGTAACTTACCAATTATCCAATTCTATAAAGTTGCTACTGATAACGATTATCCTTTTTACAATATATATGGCGGAACTCAAGACAACAATTCAATGGGTGGACCTTCTGCTACGATCAACAACGCAGG
>CAJQQA010000187.1 GCA_905480355.1 uncultured Flavobacteriales bacterium
ACCAATCGGAAGAAGTTCTTCCTTGTATGTTCCATCCCAACGTCTTGCGTCGTAGCTTCCTTGTTCTGATGTAAACAATAAGTTACCCCATCTGTTGTAAACATAAACAATATTATTTGGATATGTTAAATCAAGGTCTAATATCTCCCAATTGTCATTCATTCCATCACCATTTGGAGTGAACGCTGTTGGAACGGTTATATCGCAATGGTTAATTGTAATAATGAGTGTTTCTTCATCTGAACAACCTGATGCTCCATCATAGATGAAAAGAGTAGTAGAGGAAGTAACAGGACCTGGAACAATATTAGCAACTGTTGGTCCGCCCGTTGCGTCATAGTAGTTTTGCGCTCCAGAAAGTGCAGTTCCGGTAATGCCAGGTAATGTATATGAATCACATACATCAACTGCTGCTTGTGGATCAACATCTGGTGTCGTCACAACGATAACTGTTACTGAACCGTTTGCAGTACAACCTAAGTTCGTTGCCTCGATAAAATATGTTCCTGCTCCAACTACAGTTGCATCTGGAACAAGTATCGTCATTCCTGCATCTGAATAGTAAAGCATTGTTCCCACATCTGTACTCGAAACAGCACCCACAGTAATATCAACCGTTGCTGGTGAACAAACTAGTGCTGGATCTGCAAGTGTTAATGTTGGTGTTGTGTTCACCGTTACGGTTACAGAACCGTTTGATGTACAACCCAAATTTGTTGCCTCAACATAGTATGTTCCTGCACCAACTGCTGTTGCATCTGGAACAAGTATTGTCATTCCTGCATCTGAATAGTAAAGCATCGTTCCAACATCTGTACTTGAAACAGCACCTGTTGTAATGTCAACCGTTAATGGTGAACAAACTGTTGCAGGATCTGCGAGTGTTAAAGTCGGTGTTGTGTTGATTGTTACGGTAGCATTTGCAACTGCAATACACCCTAAGTTATCTGCTGATAATATATATGTTCCTGTTCCAACTATTGTTTCGTCAGGAACTACTGTTGTCCCATCTGATTCAAAGTAGGTAATTGTTCCAACATCTGTTGACCAATATGTGGCGTCTGTTAAGTCAATAGTATTTGGTGAACATGTTGTTGTATCCTGAACTGTTAATGTAGGTGTTGTGTTTATAGTTATGTCAAACTGAATTTCAGCACTACACACTCCACTTTCATCATAAACGAAAATAGTTGTATTGGTAAATGCTGTAAATGTTTGATCATTGATTACCGTCTGACCTGGTGCTAATGGTCCTCCTGTTAACGTATAGAAAGTTAATGCTCCAGTAGTATTAAGATTAGTTCCTGTTACATTAGCTAAAACTAAATCATAATCTGCACAAGAAACAATTGAGGCAATTGGGTCGATAATTGGTGCTCCTGGGTTAGTTAAAACAACTAATTCAGTATTAGAAACACAACCATTTGCATCCGTAAATGTAACATTATATGAACCTGCTCCAAGTGCGTTAATATCAGGAGAGTCTACTGTAACATCTGCAGCTCCATTTGTTCCACTTGCTGTTCCCGTCCAATCTAATACACCCAAACTTGTTGGTCCTGATGATAAAGTAACTTCAATATTTCCATCAAAGGCGTTGCATGTTAAAGGATCAGATCCAACAGCCGCTATCACAGGTAATGCGTTTACAGTTACTGTAACATTCGCGGTAGTAATACAGCCTAAGTTGTTTGCCGATAACACATATGTTCCTGAACCAACTGCTGTTTCATCTGCAACAACTGTTGTTCCATCTGATTCAAAATAAGTGATTGTTCCAACATCTGTTGACCAGTAGGTAGCATCTGTTAAATCTATCGTATTTGGAGAACATGTTGTTGTGTCTTGAACAGTTAAAGTAGGAGTCGTATTTACTGTTACAACTACTGGGGCTGTTGCAATACATCCTCCATTATCTGCTGATAATATATATGTCCCCGATCCAACTGCTGTTTCATCTGCAACAACTGTTATTCCATCTGATTCAAAGTATGTGATTGTTCCAACATTTGTTGACCAATATGTCACATCTGTTAAGTCAATAGTATTTGGTGAACATGTCGTTGTATCCTGAACAGTTAAAACAGGCAAAGGAGACACTGTTACAACTACTGGTGCCGTTGTGATACATCCTGCATTGTCTACTGATAAGATATATGTTCCTGCTCCAACTGCCGTTTCATCTGCAACAACTGTTATTCCATCTGATTCAAAATATGTAATCGTTCCAACATCTGTTGACCAGTATGTAGCGTCTGTTAAGTCAACCGTATTTGGCGCACATGTTGTTGTGTCTTGAACCGTTAAAATTGGTGATGGAACCACCCCTAAAACTGTCGTAGTTTGACACCCCGTATTATCGGTATAGGTAATTGTTGTTACTCCAGGAGAAACTCCCGTAACCAATCCCGTTATGTCAATCATTGCGACACTCGGGTCTGAAGAGCTCCAAGGTGTCGTTGGATCTGGTGTTCCAGTTCCTGACAATAAAACATCTTGCCCAACACATAATGGTATGTTTCCAGAAATAATTGGACTAGGGGTTAACGAAAAATTAGTGTTATACTGGAAGAAAGAAGCTACTGTTGCTCCGCTTGCTCCGACCCCATCATCTGTAACAGTGATAGTGAAATTTAAGTCATTTGGACCTGAACAGGATGGCAATACAGTTGCATCAAAACAAAATGAATATTCCAGACAGTTTTGATTGTTAGTTGCACCATCTCCCCATGCACCTGATCCACCACCACTTGTAAAATCCCATGAAATTGTGCTTGTCCCTCCATTAACCGCAACAGCCCAATCACCACCTTCGTACCAAGACCCAGTCGTAGGGGTAGGGTTAGCTATTGAAGCTCCATCCCAACATGGCCCCAGTGTTATTTCGATTTGGTCCACCCATTCCCATCCTGGATTTTCTATCCAAAATTGCGTACAAACAGTTCCGCTTTCTCCACAACTGTTTATTGATATTGCATTGTCTAATACTCCATTCCAATATTCATTATGTCCATCGACTGAACTCGTTCCTGCATCTCCACCACAGCCATCTGTATCCAGATAAACGCCACCAACAGTACAATCAAATGTTATGTCATAGCTTTGCAAATTGCCTCCAGTAAGTTGTTCATCTATCACAATGTACCATGTGGTTGCTCCATCTGCCATCACTCCAAGTGAAAATGATGCTATATTTGATGTTCCCCCATTAACCGTTCCATTTTCTGTAAATTGCGTATGCTGAAAACACGTCGTCGCACAATTAGCAGATGTAGAAATATAAGTTTCTATATAATTTGCAAATGGAAATCCAGCAGTAATATTCACATTATCTAATGTTATAGAAATTTCTGAGACTCCTGCAGCCGGAGTAATGGCGTATACCATGTCCTCCCCATTATTTGGATTCAATGCAACACATGATCCGTCATAATCCATGTTGTCACCTTGTCCAATAGTTGATTCGTTCGTCAATGTTGTTCCACAAGTCACAATCGTAGGGTTAGCACAACTGGATTGACCATGTACAGTACAGCACATCGCTAACATGCTCAATGCAATTAATTTATATAATATTCGTTCCATAATTTAGTTGCTTATTTTTTTAAAATTTCAAATTCTTCGATATGGTCCCCAATAAAGTTTTTAATTTCTTCGGGTAGTGATTCTATATAATCCTGAGAAACACGTGTTATACCAATTTTATTCGTTAATCCTTCTGGATTTGCAAGATACCACTGCGATTTCTCTTGAATAAAATTATAGAAATTACTTGTTGGGTTACCGTCAAAACTAATTTTCGGAAAATCCCAAGGAAGCGGTAAGGTTTCTGCAATAGGGTTTGTATTAACTTCAACCTTTTCGGCTTTCAAGATTGTTGCTTTTGATGATTTATCTGCCGTGGATTTTTCTTGTGCAAAAGAGGATTGGAAAACAATTAACGTAATAGTTAATAGCAAAAGATGTTTCATATGATAGTTCTAATTAGTTAATTTATACTATTGTTCAGCTTTAAAGCTCTCGTTTATGAAAGTTGAATGATTAACATTTTCAATGTGTTGCTAAAGTTGATTCAAAAATAAACTTTTCTAAATTTACGTAATCTATTCGTAATTAGCCCCCTTATCTTTCTAAATAGACTCTTCAGTTATCAAAACAGGCTGTTTATCGAAATTTACTTAAAAAGCACTTACATAACTCAAAGTCACATTTTCTGCAGAAAGTTTTGGCTCTATTTGTTTAAAATTATTGAAACTATTCCTGTTGCCTTGTCATTTTCCTTGTCATTGAACTCAATGATGAAGTAATATGAACCAATCGGAAGAAGTTCTTCCTTGTATGTTCCATCCCAACGTCTTGAGTCGTAGCTTCCTTGTTCAGATGTAAACAATAAGTTACCTCATCTGTTGTAAACGTAAACAATATTATTTGGATATGTTAAATCAAGGTCTACAATCTCCCAGTCATCATTCATTCCATCTCCGTCTGGAGTAAATGCTGTTGGAACTGTAATCTCACAACCGACTATAGAAATGTTCACCTGTGAGGCAGGGCCTTCACATCCAAACTCTGTTTCGGTAACATAATAGGTTGCTGCACCAAGTGCCGTTGATGGATTGAATGTTGATCCTGTTCCAAGAACAGAAGTTAAACCTGCATCTGAGTACCAAGTAAATGTTCCGAATCCTCCTGATGCTGTCATTGCATTTGGAGTAACTGTTGAACAGTATTGTGCATCAACTCCTGCAACCGGAGCTGCTGGAATAGGGTTAACAACAATTGTTTGTGAACCATTCGCACCATTTGAACATGTATTACCATCGGTAATGTTTGTAATGATGTAAACTCCTGCTGCATTTCCTAAGCTAAGTTGATTTGTCGCTCCTGTTGCGCTTAAAGCAGCTCCATCTAAAGTGTAATCAACTGTGAAGCTTGCTGTTCCTGTTACGTCAACTAAGATGTCTGAAACGACATCACCTTGACAGTATGTATCTCCACCACTAACAAGTGTTACTGTTGGTAGTGGATTAATTGTGATAACAAGTGCTTCTTCATCTGAACAACCTGATGCACCATCATAAACGTAAAGAGTTGTAGAAGAAGTAATCGGCCCTGTAACAACATTGGCTACCGATGGTCCACCTGTTGCGTCAAAATAGTTTTGAGCTCCAGAAAGTGCCGTTCCAGTAATAATAGGTAACGCATATGAATCACACTCGACAACCGGCATTTGTGGATCAACATCTGGGGTTGTTACAACGGTAACTGTCACAGAACCGTTTGATGTACAACCTAAGCTTGTAGCCTCAACATAGTAAGTGCCTGATCCAACTGCTGTTGCATCTGGAACAAGTATCGTCATTGCTACATCTGAATAATAAAGCACCGTTCCTATATTCGTACTTGAGATATTACCAGCTGCAATGTCAACCGTTAATGGTGAACAAACCGCTGCTGGGTCATTAAGTGTTAATATTGGTGTTATGTTGACTATTACTGTGATCGAACCGTTTGATGTACAACCTAAGTTTGTTGCCTCAACGTAGTATGTCCCACCCCCAACTGCTGTTGCATCTGAAACAAGCATCGTCATTGCTGCATCAGAATAGTAAAGCACCGTTCCAACATCTGTGCTTGAAAGAGCACCTGTCGTAATGTCAACCGTTGCTGGTGAACAAATGGCTGCAGGATTATTAAGTGTTAATGTTGGTGTTGTGTTTACTGTTACAACTACTGGCGCTGTTGTGATACATCCGGCATTGTCTGCTGATAAAATGTATGTTCCTGCTCCTACTGCTGTTGCGTCTCCAACTAAGGTTGTTCCATCTGATTCAAAGTAAGTAATTGTTCCAAGATCTACTGTCCAGTAGGTAACATCTGTTAAGTCAATTGTGTTAGCTGAACATGTTGTTGTATCCTGATAGGTTAAAATTGGCAGCAGATTTACTGTTACAACTACCGGGGCTATTGTTATACATCCTACATTGTCTGCGGATAAGATATATGTTCCTGCTCCAACTATTGTTTCATCTCCAACTACTGTTGTTCCATCTGATTCAAAGTAAGTAATTGTTCCAACATCTGTCGACCAGTAAGCCACATCTGTTAAGTCAATAGTGCTTGGCGAACACGTTGTTGTATCTTGAACTGATAACATTGGTGTTGTGTTTACTGTTACAACTACTGGTGCTGTTGTGATACATCCGGCATTGTCTGCTGATAAAATGTATGTTCCTGCTCCAATTGCTGTCGCATCTCCAACTACTGTTGTTCCATCTGATTCAAAGTAAGTAATCACTCCAGTATCTGTTGACCAGTATGCGCCATCAGTTAAATTAACAGTGCTTGGTGAACATGTTGTTGTATCTTGAACTGTTAAAGTTGGTGTTGTGTTTATAGTTATGCTATATTGTATTTCATGACTACAAACCCCACTTTGATCATAAACGAAAATAGTTGTATCGCTAAAGGCTGTGAATGTTTGATCATTTATTACCTGCTGACCAACCACTAGTGGTCCTCCTGTCAAAGCATAGAAAGCTAACGCTCCGGTAGTATTAATATTAGTGCCTGTTACACTTGCTAGAACTAAATCATAATCTGCGCATGAAACAATAGAGGAAATTGGGTCTATTATTGGTGCAAATGGATTGTTAAGTCCAATCAATTCAGTATTAGAAATACAGCCATTTACATCTGTAAATGTAACATTGTAAGAACCTGCTCCTAAATCTGTGATATCTGGCGAATCTGTTGTAATATCAGCTGACCCATTAGTTCCAGATGCCGTTCCTGTCCAATCTAATACGCCTGAACTTGTTGATCCGGCAGATAAAGTCACTTCAATTTCTCCATCTGTAGCATTACATGTTAATGGGTCAGATCCAACAGCTAAGATTAAAGGTGTTGTGTTCACTGTTAAAATTACTGGCGCTGTGGTGACACATCCGGCATTGTCTGCTGATAAGATATATGTTCCTGCTCCAACGATTGTTTCATCTCCAACAACTGTTGTTCCATCCGATTCAAAGTAAGTAATTGTTCCAACACCTGTGGACCAGTATGTTGGGTCTGTTAAGTTAATCGTATTTGGCGAACATGTCGTTGTGTCCTGCACTGTTAAAACTGGTAAAGGCGTCACCGTTAAAACTACTGGTTCGGTTGTTATACATCCTGCATTGTCTGCCGATAATATATATGTTCCTGCTCCAACTGCTGTTTCATCAGCTACTGTTGTTGTTCCGTCTGCTTCAAAGTAAGTAATTACTCCAATATCTGTGGACCAATAAGTGGCATCTGTTAAATCAACAGTATTTGGTGAACAAATTGCTGTATCCTGCACTGTTAAAACGGGTAAAGGAGTTACGGTTAAAACTAATGGTTCGGTTGTTATGCATCCTAAGCTGTCTGCCGATAATATATATGTTCCTGCTCCAACTGCCGTTTCATCTCCAACAACTGTTATTCCATCTGATTCAAAGAAAGTAATCGTTCCAACATCTGTTGACCAGTAAGCCACATCTGTTAAGTCAATAGTGTTCGGTGAACATGTTGTTGTATCCTGAACTATTAACGTTGGTGTTGTGTTTGCTGTTACAACTACTGGCGCTGAGGTGATACAGCTTAAGTTATTCGCTGATAGAACATATGTTCCTGCCCCCACAGTTGTTGGATTCAATACGGGTGTTATTCCATCTGATTCAAAGAAAGTAATCGTTCCAACATCTGTAGACCAGTAGGTAACATCTGTTAAGTCAACAGAGCTTGGCGAACATGTCGTTGTATCTTGAACTGTTAATGTTGGTGTTGTGTTTATAGTTATGTTAAACTGTATTTCAGCACTACAAGCCCCATTTTCATCATAAACGAAAATAGTTGTATCGGTAAAAGCAGTAAATGTTTGATCAATGATTACTTGCTGTCCTGGCGCTGATGGCCCTCCCGTTAAACTATAGAAACTTAATGCTCCTGAAGTATTAATATTAGCCCCTGTTACATTCGCTAGAGCTAAATCATAAGCTGCGCATGAAACAATAGAGGAAATTGGGTCTATTATTGGTGCAAATGGATTGTTAAGGACAATCAATTCAGTATTAGAAACACAACCATTTGCATCTGTAAAAGTAACATTATAAGAACCCGCTCCAAGTCCATTAATATCAGGAGAATCTACTGTAATATCAGCTGACCCATTAGTTCCAGATGCCGAACCTGCCCAAGCTAACACGCCTAAACTTGTTGGTCCAGATGATAAAGTAACTTCTATTTCTCCATCAACGGTATTACATAGAGCCGGATCTAATCCCGCTGCAGCAATAACAGGTGATGCGTTTACTGTTACAACTACTGGCGCTGTTGCAATACATCCTAAGTTATTTGATGATAAGATATATGTTCCTGCTCCTACTGTAGTTGGATCCGCAATTATTGTTGTACCATTTGCTTCAAAATAAGTAATTACTCCAATATCTGTTGACCAGTATGTGAAATCTATTAAGCTAACAGTATTTGGCGAACATGTTGTTGTATCTTGAACAGTGAAAACAGGCAAAGGAATTACTATTACAACTACTATTGCTGTTGAGATGCATCCCGAGTTGTCTGCTGATAAGATATATGTCCCTGCTCCAACTGCTGTTTCATCTCCAACAGCAGTTATTCCATCTGATTCAAAGAAAGTAATCGTTCCAACATCAGTTGACCAATACGTAACATCTGTTAAGTTAATTGTGTTTGGTGAACATGTCGTTGTATCTTGAACTGTTAAAACTGGTGTTGCGTTCACTGTTACAACTACGGGTAATGAGTTAATACACCCGGCATTGTCTGCTGATAGTATATATGTTCCTGCTCCAACAGCTGTTTCATCTCCAACAGCTGTTATTCCATCTGATTCTAAGAAAGTAATCGTTCCAACATCAGTTGACCAGTATGCACCATCTGTTAAGTCAACTGTGTTTGGTGAACATGTCGTTGTATCCTGAACTGTTAAAACTGGTGTTGCGTTTACTGTTACAACTACTGGTAATGAGGTAATACATCCTGCATTTTCTGCTGCTATTATATATGTTCCTGCTCCAACAGCTGTTTCATCTCCAACAACCGTTGTTCCATCTGATTCAAAGAAAGTAATCGTTCCAACATCTGTTGACCAGTATGTAACATCTGTTAAGTCAATCGTATTTGGTGAACATGTCGCTGTGTCTTGAACTGTCAAACCGGGGCTTGGTGTTATAGTTATCGCAAAAGAAACTTCATCGAAACAATTCGGCAATGTCATTGTTTCATCGTAAATATAAATCGTAGCCATAGAAGTTGAAATCCAATCCCCTGTTGAATAAGCTGTTCCAGTTCCTCCAGTCCCTGAATAAAAACCTTCGTTTCCGGTAAGAGTTCCACTAATTGCAGGAAGTTGTAGGCTGTCACAAGCCACTAAATCCAATTGAGGAGTAATTAAAGGAATAGGTAAAACTGTAATTTCAATATCATCTGTTGCTGAACAGACACCATCTGTAACTGTTAAAATATACGTAGTAGTGGTAAGTGGTGTCACATCAACTTGACCGTGATCCTGACCTCCTCCACTTAAATCTAGTGTTCCCGATCCAGCCGAATTATCCCAAGAATAAGTTGCTCCTTCAACTGTATAAACAGGATCAGCTCCAATTGTTACTGTTGTTTCAGCACAAACGGAAATATCGAGTCCTGCATCAGGCGTGGGTGCTGGAATGAGTGTAACGACTACTTCAGCCGTAGCATCTGGACATGTACCAGATCCCAAAACAGTATAAATATAAGTTCCTCCCAACATTGAAGAAGGATCAAACGTTCCAGCATCTCCCCCTCCTAATCCTGAAGGTCCAGACCATGATCCACCTGTACTTGGAGTGCCTCCAAGCTCGTCAAATAAATCAGAAGAAGCATCACTAGAACAATAAGTAATAGCTCCATCAAGACCAGCGTCAGGGGCCATATCTAGTGTTACGACAACTTCAGCGGTAGCATCTGGACACCCAGCTGCAGTAACTGTATAAGTATAAGTACCTGCTGACATTGTTGCCGGATCAAAAGTTCCAGCGTCCCCACCTCCTAACCCTGAAGGTCCCGACCATGTTCCTCCAGCGTCTGGAGTACCTCCAAGCTCGTCAAATAAATCAGTTGTTGCGTCACTCGTACACAATATAATTGCACCATCTGTTCCTGCATCAGGAGCCGGGTTCACCGTTACTGTCATTTGATCCGTGTCAACACATGATCCAGATCCAACCGTTACAGTATATGTTGTAGTAGCAGCAGGGTCAACATCAACCTGACCATTGTCCTGACCTCCCCCACTTAAATCTAGCGTTCCAGAACCGGCTCCATTATCCCAAGAATAAGGTAAGCCCTCTGTACCATTAATAGGATCTGCACCAATTGTAACGGGTCCAGTTCCTTCACACATTATAATGTCTCCACCTGCATCAGCTACTGGCGGTGCGGTTACGGTTACGGTAACTTCTGCTGTCCCAGTACACCCAGCACCATCATCACCTGTTACAGTATAAGTTGTTGTAGTCGTAGGGTTTGCAGTTACAGCAGAACCTGTTGTAGAATTTAATCCCCCTCCTCCTCCAGAGGCTGTCCATGAATATGTAGACGCGCCACTTGCTGTTAAATCCACTAGCTCTCCAGAGCAAACGACTAATGGAGATCCTACGGCTGAAACAACCGGCGGAATACAATCACAAATAACGGTAGTATTAAATCCACCATCATCATCTCCAGCATAACCATCAACCATTAAAGTCCAAGTATCCCCTTCACAAATTGTAACAGTTAAAGTTATAATATCTCCATCACTATTTACCCCTCCACCATCTTCAACGGAATTTGCACCATCCAAACCGGTACATCCACATGTATTGGAATTTGGAGGAAATAAGGTTGCTTGAATACTTTGATTCGCATCAGGGGTCATAATGAAATCATAACTTACGCATCCCGACCCCGCAGGGCCAGTAAAGGTGAAAAAGGTATTATTCTCTACAGAATAATCAACATCTTCACAGCCATCACCATCCACATCAGAATTGGTATAATAGAGCGGGCTACCATTCACACAAAGTGTAGTAGGGTCTTGAGCAGAAGTACTTCCGTTATTAGGCATAGAAGTATAACCATTATCGCCACAATTAAGACCTCCTCCGCCACCCATTCCAAAAGAATTACTGGCAGTAAAAAACAAAAGAATCATTGAAGCAATTGTAAAAAAGAACGCCGGATGCTTAATAACAGCGTCTTTTTGGGAAAGTAAATAATTCATGCCTTATTTGTTAATTTGAATATATGCCTCCACAATGGCTTTAATACCAATACTTTTCTCTTTCAACTCAAGCCCTGTAGGAAAAGACTGAACATAAACAGTTAATAGATCAGTATTAATTTTTAATGTAAGAAAGTGTTCTAGAGCCTCATTAAGTGTCGAAAAACTCAGCTTTTCATTTTCGTTAGCTGAGAAATGAATACCGCGATGATCCGTTTTTACAAGTTCATACTTGTCGAGAACATCAATTTGTTCTTTGGACCATTCTTGAGAATATCCTATTGTGCTTAACAACAATATTGCGAGTGTTAGTTTCATAGTTTCGGTTATTGATAATAATTGATCAACTACTTTGAATGATTATTATCTTAATTTTAATTCGTCTCAGCTTAATGAGATCAATATTACCCAATTTACTTAAATTATTTGATATTTTTCTCTTTATCTTTAAAAAATGGCCGTCTAATGAGAAAAACAGACTGTTTATCGAAAACAGCTTAAATAGCGACGACTTCAAACCTAAATTATTTGTCCGGCATTTATCGATGCCTATCTAGTGTTTTGTGATGAATGGAGGACTAAGAGCGCTTACTAGAGGCTTGTTTGAGAACGATTATTTAAAATAGATTCTAAATAAATACGTTAGTCTTACAACTTTTCGAATCCTTTCGAGAATTATTAAAAAAGAGATGGAATTATTGTCCCAGTATAGAATGAGTTCATAAAAGGGAAGAAATAACTACAGACTCCGAGTTTAGCCACATTTGTCACATCCTTCTTTCTTACCAAAAAACGTGATGTAAAATTTTCTTACCAAAAAGATGATGGCAGTCAGAATGATACAGGAAACAATTATTTTTTGCATTTTCAAGAAAGTAATGTGAAGCTAATCCATGCCCCAATATAAGCTAATCCCCCCATATATCCAACTTGAATTAAGGGCCATGTCCATGATTTTGTTTCGCGCTTGACAACTGCTAAAGTTGCCATACACTGCATTGCAAACACGTAAAAAACCATTAAACTGACTCCAGTAGCCAATGAAAACACCGCCTTCCCATTTGATTTTTTTTCGTTTCTCATCTTTTCAATAAGAGGCTTGTTTTTTGCTCCGCTATCGCTAACAGCATAAATAGTTGCCATCGAACCAACGAATACTTCACGAGCAGCAAAGGAGGTAATTAGAGAAATTCCGATTTTCCAGTCATAACCTATTGGCGCAATGACCGGCTCTATTGTTTTTCCTAAAATTCCAATATAAGAGTTCTCTATTTTTACCGCTGCAACTGCTTGATTGGTCTGTTCTTTCGAAAAACCCAACTCAAAAGCCTCAATGTTGGCTTGATTCACGGCAGTATTAATTCTATCACTCGGACCATAACTTGCTAGAAACCAAAGAATAATTGAGATTGAAAGAATAATTTTCCCTGCGTCCCAGACAAATATTTTTACTTTTTCGAGAACCGTAAAACCAATATTTTGGAGTCTCGGCATTTTGTAAGAAGGCATTTCCAACATTAAAAACCCTTTTTCTTTTTTCTTAATGAATATTTTTAGGATCATTGCAACACCAAGGGCAGAAAAAAGGCCAAGGGCATAAAGGCCAAATAAAACAAGTCCTTGGATGTTGATAAAACCAAGTACTATTCTATTTGGAATTACCAGCGCAATTAAGATTGTGTATACTGGCACACGAGCACTGCAGCTCATTAATGGGGCAACCATAATTGTGATTAGTCTTTCTTTCCAATCAGAAATCGTTCGGGCCGACATTACTCCTGGTATTGCACAAGCCACACTGGACATTAAAGGAACAACGCTTTTTCCATTTAACCCGAACGGCCGCATTAATTTATCCATAATAAAAACGACACGCGACAAATAGCCTGTTTCCTCCAATATTGAGATGAAAAAGAACAAGAGAGCAATTTGTGGTATAAAAATAATTACACCGCCGACTCCGGGGATAATGCCTTCCGTCAATAAATTGGTAAGCATTCCTTCAGGTAAAGCACCCGAGACCAAAACACTCAGAGAAGCAAAAGCTCCATCAATGAAATCCATGGGAATGGAGGCGAAAACATAGATAAATTGAAAAATAATCAGAAGAATAAGCGCAAAAATTAAATATCCATATATCGGATGAACAAGAATTCTATCCCATTTATTGGTTGGGCGTTCCTTTTTTTCTAATACAACCTCAAGAGTTAGTATTAACTCTTTAATGATGTTAAATCTTTTTTGGGTGTCTTTTTCTTGAGCTTTAAGATCTTTTGATGATGCAATATTGATGTTTTCATTAAAGACGTGACCCTTTCTTTCTTTTAAGTTCGAAATGGCTGATAAAACAGCATTTTTTCCACTTTTAACTCTTGCGATTGCCTCTACAATTGTTGCCTCCGGAAAAATCAACGCAAGCTGCTCTATGTTGATTTTTTTATTCTGTTTTTTTGCCAAATCCGTCATGTTCAACAAAAGAACTGTTGGGATTTGAAGGTCATAAACCTGGCTAAAAAACAATAAATTTCGTTCTAAATTAGAAGCATCTACAACAACTATTATTGCATCCGGATAATCAAGATTCTCTTCGTCACATAAACTATTGAAAACAACCTCTTCATCTTTAGACCTTGGATAAAGACTGTATGTTCCTGGGAAATCAACTAATTCATGCTTTTCGTTCTCAAGAGCTATTTCACCAATTTTTTTATCGACGGTGATTCCTGGGAAATTTCCAACATGTTGTCGGAGTCCGGTTAACATGTTGAACACAGAACTCTTTCCTGTATTAGGATTGCCTAGTAAAGCGATTTTCATTCTAGTTATCGCTTAAAGCATTAACGGTAATAAAAGCTGCTTCGTCTTTTCTTAAAGAAAGTGTATATCCACTGACATCAATTGCAATCGGATCTCCTAGTGGCGCTCTGAACAAAACTTCCAACTGTTTTCCCTCAAGTAAGCCCATTTCCATCATTTTTACCTTGAAAGCTGAATCCTTCAATTTGCGAATGATAACCTTTTCGCCGATTTTGATATTTGATAAAAGTCTGCTCACTATTTAGAATGATTACAAATATACATCTTTGAGAATGCTAAAGCAATCACCTTTTCAGGGTATTCTATTTCATTTTCACAAGAAATCGAGCAGTTTCTCTCGTTAATTGCTGTAGAATAACTTCTTTATTAGCAGTGAGTTCGTCGATTGTTGCTTGGTCATAATGACGAATTGTAATCAACTGAAGGCCATCATTGTACTTAATTATAAATGATTCTCCCATTATTTCAAGAAACTCTGGCAATTTAATTCTTTGCTTGTCAAAAACAATAGAAAGGTTCAACGCAGAATTTTGCATCACATTTATCTTGACATCCATAGCGGATAATTTTCTAAAAATGTCACTTAGGTTTTCTTCTTCTATAAACGAAAAATCTTTTGGAGAAACGGAAAATAAAATTTGATTTTCTTTAAAAATAAAGGAAGGGACTAAATGATCTTTTGAGGTGCAAGAGTGTATTGTTGTTCCCTCTTTTTCTGGATTGACAAAGGATTTAACATAGAGTGGGATATTTTTGTTTTGAAGAGGTTTTATTGTTTTAGGATGAATTACAGATGCTCCATAATAAGAAAGTTCAATCGCTTCTCTAAACGAAATATTATCCAATTTAACGGTGTTTTCAAACCATTTTGGGTCAGCATTTAACATTCCAGGCACATCTTTCCAAATCGTAACGCTCTCGGCATTGCAACAATAGGCGATAATTCCAGCAGAAAAATCGGATCCTTCTCTGCCCAAGGTTGTTAACTCATTCGCTTGATTTCTTCCCATAAAACCTTGAGTGATCAGAATATCATTCCTTCTAAACTCAGGAATGAATTTGTCTAAAAAATGGTTTTCCGTAACTAACCAATCAATGTTTGCTTCTAAATATTTATTCTCTGTTTTAATAATCTGTCCCGCATCAATCCACTTTGATTTAAAATTTTCTTGAATTAAGAAAGCATTGATAATTTTGGTAGACAAAACCTCTCCTTGCGCAACAGTTTTGCTATAGTAATATGCTCTTGATTTGGATTGTTGGCAATTCTTTAACTCTTTAATTATTGTAAAGATAGTTTCAACCTCCGAGAAAATTGCATTATTTTTTTCTTTTATCAAGCAATCAATAATTTCAAGATGGAACGCCTCAAGCAAATGAATTCGTTCCTCAAAGGAATTCCAATTACTTGCTAAAAAATCACTAGCTATTTGTTCTAAAGCATTGGTTGTTTTTCCCATTGCAGAAATAACGACACCAATTTTTTCATTAGGGTAAAGTGAAATTATTCGCGCCACGTTCTTGATAGCATCTGCATTTTTGACCGATGCACCACCAAATTTAAAAACTTTCATTAGGTAAGCTTATCTGTAAGAATTCGCATCTCAATTACTGGGGAGATTTTTTCATAAACGATGTTATAAACAGCCTCAACGATTGGCATGTCAACATCAAACTTTTTCTTGATTTCCATGACACTCTTTGTTGCATAGTATCCTTCTGCAATCATATCCATTTCTAATTGCGCTGTTTTTACAGAGTATCCTTTTCCTATCATAAAACCAAACGTTCTATTTCTTGAAAATTTAGAGTAAGCAGTAACGAGCAGGTCTCCCAAATACGCTGATGATTTAACATCACGATGTATAGGGCTCATTTCATCAATTAGATTTTCTATTTCTTGAATCGCATTTGAAATCAATACCGCTTGAAAGTTATCGCCGTAACCAAGTCCAGCACATATTCCTGAAGCCAATGCATAAATGTTTTTAAGAACCGCGGACAATTCAGTTCCAAACAGATCATCGGAGCAAGTAGTTTTAATATACCGGCAGGATAAAAGGTCAGACATTTCCTCTGCAATTTCATCTTCTTGACAAGCAATGGTGAGGTAAGAAAGTCGTTCAAGTGCAACTTCTTCCGCATGACACGGACCACTGATTATACCAATAGTATCGTAAGGGACTTCAAAAGTTTTATGAATAAACCGAGCTGGTATTGCGTGATACTCAGGGATTATTCCTTTAACAGCTGAAAAGACAACTTTGCCTTGAATAAGTTCCTTTGGGAAATTCTCGAAAAGTTTCACAAGAAACGCAGAAGGAGTAGCAATAATGACAATGTCTACAGGCTTAATCATTTCAATGAGGTTTGTGCTCACAGTAATTTTATTGAGATCAAGCTCAACAGATTGAAGATAATTAGGATTGTGTCGAAATTTTATAATATGCCGCACGGCATCGTCATTTCTCATGTACCAGTTCACCGACTCTACATTATTGCACAATATTTTGACAATAGCTGTAGCCCAACTTCCGCCACCAATAACTGCTATTTTCTTTTTTGAACTCATTAATTTTGACTCATAGCAAAGGTATTATTTATTCTAAGAATTGCTACTTAGGTCATTTAAAATCAAAAATGCGCACAATTGACTGTGCGCATTTTTTAAATTAATGCTTAATTATATCATAAACGACTCGACCTTGTTCACTTTCCAAATGAATAAAATAGACTCCTTTGGCAAATTCAGTGATATCAAGAAGCAGTTTCTTTTGATTAAAGATTTCTACTTTTTTTAATAACCGGCCTCTAGAGTCTGTTATTTCGACAAAATCAATATCGGAAGACCATTCAATGTTGACAGCATTACTGGCAGGATTAGGATAAATCGTAACTCCTTGCTCAATAAGCTCTTCTATTCCAGTTTGATCAACTAATATACAAGCTGAAGTGTCTGAACAAGAACCCACTGTTACTATTACTGCATAATTTCCGACAGTTGATATTGGTGCATAAGAAACACCTGTTTCACCTGTTATTGGAGTATTTCCATTTGCACAATCAATCCATAGATATTCTCCTCCAACTTGATTTGCAGTTAATATTGTTCCTTCATTAGTAACAGAGACATCTAAAGATTGAACAGATAAAATTGTTACGATGGAGCTATCACATCCATTCATATTTGTTAAAATACTTGTCTGAGTTTGAGCCACAGTTGAAGTTGATCCATCCGGGAAAGTAAATGTTTCTCCTGCGCAAATAGTAACAGATGTTGTTTCATTATTAATTAGATTCACAATTAATGTTGTTACAATGACGCTATCACATCCATTAGCTGTCGACAACAAACTTGTGTAAACTTGAGCTGTTGAAGAAACAGTACCATCAGGGAAGATGTATGAATCACCCTCACATATTGTTACTGATTGTGTTGTATTAAATTGAAGATTCACAATTAATGTTGTAACAATTATACTATCACATCCATTACTAGTAGTAAATGCACTTGTTTGTGTTTGAGGTAATGCCCCTAATGACCCATCAGGGAATGTGTATGTTGACCCCTCACAAATCGAAGCAAACTCATTAATGTAGTACGAAGGATTAACAGTTAACGCAGTTATAACGGTACTGTCACATCCACTTGCACTTGTAAGACTACTAATATGAGCTTCTGTTACCGCTCCCATTACGCCATCAGGGAATGTATATGTTTCCCCTTCACAAATTGATACTGCTTCAGTCGTTGTGTATGTCGGAATCACATCCAATGTTAAAATAACTAATGAATCACATCCTCCTGCAGAGGCAAACAACTCAGTATATGTTCCTGATGTTGTCAATGATTGAGCACCGAACGGGTATATATCACCATTACAAATTGAAGCGTTTGCGGTTTCATTATATGCCGTAACAACATCTAATGTCAAGATAACTAACGAATCACATCCTTGCATTGAACTGAACAATTCAGTATATGAACCTGCTGTTGTTAGTGTTTGTGACCCAAAAATAAATGAATTACCATTACAAATTGTAGCACTTGCTGTTTCGTTGTATGAAGGATTAACTGTTAATGTTAAAACAACTAATGAATCACATCCACCTACTGAACTAAACAACTCGGTGAATGACCCTGCTGCCGTTAATGTTTGTGTTCCAAAAATATATGAATCCCCATTACAAATTGAAGCGCTTGCTGTTTCATTGAATATAGGATTAACTGTTAATGTTAAAACAACTAATGAATCACATCCACCTGCTGAAGTAAACACCTCAGTAAATGACCCTCCTGTTGTTAGAGTTTGTGTTCCAAAAATATATGAATCACCATCACAAATTAAAGCACTTGCTGTTTCATTGAGTATAGGATTAACAGTTAATGTTAATACAACGGTTGAATCACAGCCCCCGGTTGAACTGAACAACTCAGTAAATGACCCTCCTGCTGTTAATGTTTGTGTTCCAAAAACATATGAATCACCATTGCAAATTGAAACGCTTGCTGATTCGTTAAAAATTGAATTAACTATTACATCAACTTGAGAACATGCTCCCGGAACAACACATCCTCCTTCACCTCGAACAAAGTATGAAGTGTTGGTTGTCGGTGACACATCTATTGATGCACCTATACCTATCGGAGTTCCTCCGCAAGCTGTCTCATACCAAGTCCAATCAGTTGCATCATTTAAGTTCCCAGAAGCTACGGATAAAGTAGTTGTGCTTCCTAAGCAAATAGAAGCCGATCCTGAAGTAATTGGGAGTTCAGGAGTAAGACAAGTGGAAATTGGGTCTGTACAGACTTCCAATGACCAAGTAAGCAGTTCTCCGCCATTATTATTAGCGATGTCAGCTATTGTTAAAATCCATGTTCCCAAAGCATCTTCACCATTGAAGTCAGAAAGCAACCCAATTGGCTGGTATGCATTACCGTCAATTGGTGCACAAGGAAGCACTCCTGTTGCGGCACCATCGTCATAATCAACATCAAAGTCACTATGACTATTATTACATGGCTGATCCATTAAAGTAACGATTGTTCCAAGCGGACTTTGTAGGGTAATTATCAAGTTTCTTACACGACTGTGTGTTCCGATTAAATCAATTACATTCACATCATTAATTGTTCCTCCTACAGGAATATTTATTATTGAAGTAATAGTTGGTGTTCCGATTGCTGAAATTAGAATAGGCGTATCTACAGAAGCTAATGTTGAACATCCGGTTGTAGTGAAAGAGTACGTTCCGGACCAACTTGAAACACCACAAGCTGAAATAGCTCGCACTCTCCAATAATATGTCTGGCTTGTTGCTAAGATTGTGGATGAATATGTAGCTGCGGCTAAACCTGTTGCCTGATCTGCAATTAATGTGAAACCAGGGTCTGTAGCAATATCTATTTCATATGTTACACCCGCTTCAGGCGCTGTATTCCAGGTAAATATTGTTGGGGTCGCTACACCCGTGGCAACATCCGCAGGTAAAACTTGAGACACATTTGAAGGTGCGCCATTCTCATTCACCGATACTGAAATACAAGCTGCCGGGTTAACACACCCTCCCTCACCTCTAACATAATAAACCTCTGACCCACCAGGTGTAACTGTTATTGAGACCCCAGAACCTGCAGAAGTAACTCCACAGCCACCAGTATACCATTCCCAATCTGCTGCGTCATTTAAGTTGCCTGATCCGATTGAAAGTGTTGTTGTTCCACCAGTGCAAATTTCAGTTAATCCAGTTATAGTTGGATTATCAGGAGCACTACAATCGGGTGTTGAACAAACTTGCAATGACCAACTATTTAGCGAGCCACCATCTTGATCGACAGCGTCTGTAATGGTCAAGGTCCAAACACCAATTTGATTTTCCCCATTGAATGCTGAGAGCAGACCGTTTGGCTGATAAGTACCTCCTCCAACTGGTGGACAAGGCAATGCACCTGGAGCTGCCGCGTCATCAAAATTAACATCGAAATTATTTTCGTTGTTGCAGATTCCTGCCCAAAGTATAACTGAAGTTCCACTTGGACTTGTTAATCTAACCGTTAAATCATTGATCCAAGAATGTTGACCAGTCAAGTTAAATACATTCACATCTGTAATTGTTCCTCCCGTAGGAATTGTCAATGTGGAAGTTATGGTTGGTGTTCCAGTTGCTGAAATGGCCACAGGAACATCAGTAGATGCAAAGGTATTACAGCTATTTGTTGTAAATGAGAATGTTGTGCTCCATGCTGATTGACCGCAACCCGTAACCGTTCGAACTCTCCAATAATATGTTGTTGATATTCCAAGAATTGTTGAATTATAAGCCGGGAGTAATATCCCCGTCGCCTGGTCTACAATAGATGCAAAACCCACATCATTAGCAATATCTATTTCGTAGGTCACTCCGATGTCTGGTGAAGCTGTCCATGAAAAATCAGTAGGTATGGTAACTCCAATTCCACCATTCGTCGGCACCAACAAAGTAACGGCTGTTGGTGCACCGTTTGATATAATCAAATCAACATCATTGGTTTTGACTCCTGTGGTGCTACTCGCCGTAATTGTCAATGTATATAGACCCGGTGCCGCTGCTACGGTATTGGAAATAGTTAAAACACTCTGTCCAACAGGTGTTACTGGGTTGACACTAAAATTAGCAATTGCTCCAGCTGGAACACCTGAAACAGATAATGAAGCAGGATCGTTGTATCCGCCAACAGAACCAATATCAACAGTATATACTGCATCATTTGGTTGACAAATGTTAAGACTCGGAGGCGTGGTTGCCAAAGTATAATCGAATGTCGCCATCGTAATCGCAAAGTTGTTGTCAGAAACGTCATAAAACGTTCCGTTTGAACAAATAACCATTACAATTGCAGTTGTTGTTGAAATATTGGGAACCGTAACTACTTGTGAACCATCGTTAGTTACATTCGAAGCGAGTACGGTAGGAAACGTCAAACCTCCATCCGTGGACAAAAGAATATCAACATTTGCACATGCAACCGGAGCCACATCTGTATTTGCAACGCTCCATGTCACTGTTTCAGAATTCAATCCGGCCCATGTAATTCCAGTGTTTGAAGGATAGTTCACAATAAAAGGCCCTGATCCTGCATCCGAAGTAATTGTTACATCCGTATGATCATTACAGGCACCACCCGAGGCATTGTCTCGAACCGTAACCCGAAAGTTCATGGTTCTGGTCACGGAAGGTAAAACTTCCCAACCAGGATATAAACCACCAAGATCTGGAAAATAGCGAGTAGGGCTTACCAAGGATGGATTACTGATAAAGTTTGGGCCATCAGTTGATGTAGCAACGGGGGGTTGTGTGCTAATAGCGTTGTCCATTTGTTCCCAATTATATGTCAGAATATCTCCATCTGGATCAGTGGCTACAGCTGTTAATGCAAAAGGAGTACTAATTGGAATAAAAACATTTGCATTCGTAGATGAAATGGTTGGAGGATTGTTTGTGAGAGGTGTATAGGATGCACATGTTCCCCCACCGCCAATTACAAAGCCCCCCATTTCTTCAAGACTTTTTCCTGAGAAGTGGTCATCACTTGCGTTTTGTGAATTCGGAGCACAAATCCCGGCATAAGCCATAATTGTATTTCCAGACCCAACCTCAACAGCTGTTGCATCGTTTCGATTTCCTCCGCATGAATTGTTGAACGTATGGTTACAGTCGAATTGATGGCCCATCTCGTGCGCCACATAATCGATATCAAATGGATCGCCAATCGGCGAGCCACTTCCTGTAACACCTCTTGCTTTCTGAGTATTATTACAAACTACCCCGAGTCCAGCCAGGCCGCCACTATTAGTTCCGAAAACATGCCCAATATCATAGTTAGCACTTCCAATTTGAGCGTTTACATCCGTTTGATTTTCGTTGATCATCGCTCCGGGATTTCCATTCGTAAAAGGGTCTGTTCCAGGATTCGTATGAACAAGCAGGTCATTATTCGCAACAATTACCATTGTAACTGCCATGTCCCTCTCAAAAACACCATTGACACGATTCATTGTTGTCACTTGAGCAGCTTGAGCTAGTGCAATTGTACCACCATGAAATACGGAGTACTATATTGTTTATAGCAAAAAAGACTTTTTCTCAAACAAGTTTGCGGACTGTCAGTTTAATAGTGATGGTCATCCAATGAAGGAAAAGAATAAACCTGTGTCTGGAACTGTAAAATCTTTTGGCACATGTGAATTAAGAACGTATCGATTAGCGGTTTCGGCTACTGGTGAGTATACCGTATTTCATGGTGGTACAATTACCATTGTAACTGCCATGTCCCTCTCAAAAACACCATTGACACGATTCATTGTTGTCACTTGAGCAGCCTGAGCCAGGGCAATTGTACCACCATGAAATACGGTATACTCACCAGTAGCCGAAACCGCTAATCGATACGTTCTTAATTCACATGTTCCAAAAGATTTTACAGTTCCAGA
>CAJQQA010000188.1 GCA_905480355.1 uncultured Flavobacteriales bacterium
AAAAAATACACAACGTACCAAGGATTAGATTTGCCAAATGTAGCAAGTCGAATATTAGAGACTTGGGAGAAGAATGATGTTTTTCAGCAATCAATCGACACACGTGAAGGCAAAGAGCCGTTTATATTTTTTGAAGGGCCACCATCCGCAAATGGACTTCCTGGAATTCATCATGTTATGGGACGTGCAATTAAAGATATTTTTTGTCGATACAAGACCCTCAAAGGGTTTCAAGTAAAACGAAAAGCAGGATGGGATACGCATGGTTTGCCGGTTGAGCTTGGTGTAGAGAAAGAACTAGGAATTACGAAAGAAGACATCGGAAAAACGATATCTGTTGATGACTATAATAACGCATGCAAGAAGGCGGTGATGAGGTACACAGACGTTTGGGCTGATTTGACAAATAAAATGGGATATTGGGTTGATATGGATGATCCATATGTTACTTATGATTCAAAATACATGGAGTCGGTTTGGTGGTTACTCGGCCAACTTTATGAAAAGAATTTGATTTATAAGGGCTACACAATTCAACCCTACTCTCCGAAAGCAGGAACAGGACTATCTTCTCATGAATTAAACCAACCGGGTTGCTATCAGGACGTATCTGACACAACGGTTGTTGCTCAATTCAGATTGAGAAAAGGACAAGAAACACCTTTTGGTAATGGAGATAACATACACTTTCTTGCATGGACAACAACGCCATGGACTTTGTCTTCAAATACAGCATTGGCCGTTGGCCCAAAAATAGAGTATGTTGCTGTAAAGTCCTACAATCAATACACATTTGAGCCGATAGAAGTTGTATTGGCAAAGCAATTGGTGAATTATCAATTCTCAAAAGGGTTTAATCAAGTTGAAAATGAAAATGACCTTGCCGAATACAAAGAGGGAGATAAGACAATTCCATTTTTTGTTTCTAAATCATGTGTCGGAAAAGATTTAACAGGATTGAAATACGAACAACTTCTTCCTTATGCCGAGCCTTTTGAGAATGCAGAGAATGCCTTTAAGGTCATTTCTGGAGATTTTGTGACTACTGATGACGGTACAGGAATCGTTCACATTGCACCAACTTTTGGAGCGGACGATGCAAAAGTAGCCGCAGATTCTAACGTGCCTGGAATGCTTATTCTGAATGAGAAAGGAGAACCGAAGCCACTGGTAGATTTACAAGGTAAATTCACAAGTGCAATGGGTGAATTTTCTGGAAAGTACGTGAAAAATGAGTATTACGATGATGGAACAGCACCTCAAAAGTCTATAGATGTTGAGATTGCGATAAAATTAAAAACAGAAAACAAAGCCTTTAAGGTAGAAAAATACGTTCACAGTTATCCACATTGCTGGAGAACAGATAAGCCAATTTTGTATTACCCATTGGATTCTTGGTTCATTAAAGCGACTGATGGAAAGCATAGAATGGCGGAGCTGAACAAAACAATTAACTGGAAACCAGCCTCAACAGGTACAGGACGTTTTGGGAAGTGGTTAGAAAATTTGAATGATTGGAATCTTTCACGATCAAGGTATTGGGGGATTCCGATTCCTATTTGGTCAACAAAAGAGGGCGATGAACGAACTTTTATTTCATCGATTGAAATGTTGAAAAACGAGTGTGAAAAGGCAGTTGATGCAGGAGTAATGTCATCCAATCCAATGGATAAATTTACTTCAGGTGATATGTCTAAAGAGAATTACGCGAAAATTGATTTGCATAAAAATTACATGGATGAAATTATTTTGGTTTCAGATTCTGGGGCTGCGATGTACAGAGAATCGGATTTAATCGATGTCTGGTTTGATTCAGGTTCGATGCCTTATGCTCAATGGCATTATCCATTTGAGAATAGAGCATTAATTGAAAACAACAAAACATACCCCGCAGACTTCATTGCAGAGGGCGTAGATCAAACACGTGGTTGGTTTTATACAATGCATGCGATTTCAACAATGGTATTTGATCGTGTAGCTTATAAAGCTGTTATTTCTAATGGACTTGTTCTGGACAAAGATGGTATTAAAATGTCTAAACGACTTGGAAACACAGTTGATCCATTTGAGACATTGGATAAATATGGTGCAGATGCCACACGTTGGTATATGATTACAAATGCTCAACCATGGGACAATCTTAAATTTGACGTTGCAGGAATTACAGAAGTACAACGTAAATTCTTTGGAACGCTTTACAATACTTATTCATTCTTCACCCTTTATGCGAACATAGATGAATTTGATTATAGTGAGAAAGATGTTGATTTGGAAAATCGTCCAGAGATTGACCGTTGGGTCCTTTCAAAATTGAATTCTTTAATTAAGAATGTTGATGAAGCTTATGAATCATTTGAACCAACAAAAGCTGGACGTTTGATTCAAGAGTTTGTTGGTGATCAATTGTCAAATTGGTTTGTACGTTTATGTAGAAGACGATATTGGAAACAACCCACCGATGAAAATGGTCGAATGGACAAGCTTTCTGCTTATCAAACATTATATACTTGTCTTGAAACGGTTGCATTATTGGGAGCACCAATTGCACCATTTTACATGGATCAATTATTTCTCGATTTGAATAAGGTATCCAATAAGCATAGCGAAACCTCTATTCATTTGGCGCACTTCCCAAAGGTTAATGATTCATTCATTGATGCAAAATTAGAGGTGCAAATGGAAATTGCACAACGTACATCTTCTTTGGTGTTAGGCTTGAGAAAGAAAGAGAAATTAAGAGTAAGACAGCCTTTACAGAAAATAATGGTACCTGTTTTGAATTCTGATTTTGCCGAGAACATACTTCATGTGAAGGATTTAATTCTTTCAGAGGTGAATGTAAAAGAATTAGAGTTACTCGCTGAAGACAATAGTGTTTTAGTGAAGAGCATCAAGCCAAATTTCAAAACAATTGGCCCAAAATATGGCAAACACATGAAAGCGATTGCTGGAATGGTGGCGCAAATTTCAACGGAAGGAATTGCAAAAATTGAACAAGAAAAAGGTTGGAAAGGTGAGATTAGTGGAGAACAAATAAACCTAGACTTCGCAGATTTTGACATCAATGCGAAAGATATTCCAGGTTGGTTAGTAAGTTCTGAAGGCAATCTAACGGTTGCACTTGACGTTACAATTTCGGACCAACTAAAAAGCGAAGGTGTCGCACGCGAGTTGATTAATAGAGTACAAAATTTACGTAAAGATTCAGGATTGGATGTGACGGATAGAATTCTTTTGAAAGTTGATACAAATGACTTTATTAAGAAAGCAATTCAAGATAACGTCGTTTATGTTTGTAATGAAGTGCTGGCAAATGAAGTTGTATTTGAAGCATTAAATGAAGATGCTCTGCAAACTGATTTAGCAGAGAAAGAAGATACAAGAATCAGTTTGGTAAAGAGGGGTAATTGACAATAGATATTGTTGTCTTGACGTAAAGCTATTTGTATCTTACACAATTTGAAAAGTTTCTCATTGTTTTATAGACTATTTACCGTTTCTTGTAACTCCTTGCAATAAATTTGGTAGAAACATTCATTAATTCAAAAGACATGAAAGGGAGCACATTAATTTTTGGAGGAGCGATAATAGGACTTAGTTTAACGGCTTTTAGTTTTATAAAATGGAATAATTCATCTGTTTATGCAGAGGTTGATACCGTTGAAGAGTTGGGTAAACCAGAAATTGATCCTAAAGTTATTAATGACGATGAATTGAAACCGACTGATTTTGATTTTAAAGTTCTTTACGATAATGAAGTGAAACCCAATTTTTATTACGCAGTAGCATCACGATTTAACGCAACAATAACAAAAGAAGATCTTCAAAATGCAAAGTCATTGCAAGATATAGTTCCAAAAGGTGCGACAGAAGGGGTAAAATCATTTAAAGATGTAATTATTTCTATTCTTCCTGAGGACAAGGCGACAAAAATAAAGGGAAAAAATGAAATGTTAACACCTGCACAATTGGAATTGTTGCAGTCAGTAGATTATTCAACTCAGTTTTTTATTCGTGGAAATTTTTATCAAAACAAATATGGACTGAGCGAACTTGAAGAGGATTATTTAATCTACTATATGACCGTTGTTCCAGAGAAGCAAGCGAGCTTTAAGAAAGGTCGCACCGCATTAATGAATTATCTAAGACTAAAGAGCGCAAAAGAAGTTGCAGGTACTGATGTTGACGATTTAAAATCGGGAAAAATTCAATTTATGATAACAACCGATGGAACAGTTTCTGATGTGATTCTAGAGTCTACATCTGGATACGACTCGATTGATGACAAAATGATTAAGTTGATTAAAAGCATGCCTGGAAAATGGAACGCTGCAACAGATTCAAAAGGAGAAAAAGTGGAGCAAGAGTTGGTCTACTCGTATGGGTTGATCGGTTGTTAAGGAACTATTCAAAAAGAATTCTTATAAAAAAGCCGTTAATCTCTTAACGACTTTTTATAATCGATATCCAAAGCTCTTTAAAGCCCCAACAATACTTCAACCGGATCT
This sequence comes from uncultured Flavobacteriales bacterium, assembly GCA_905480355.1. GTDB lineage: Bacteria > Bacteroidota > Bacteroidia > Flavobacteriales_D > Crocinitomicaceae > UBA4466. Next base: position 4,509 of record CAJQQA010000188.1, read on the forward strand.
TTCGAACCGAAAATCATTCGTTCAGGGTTCTCTAACATTTCTTTAACTTTCACCAAGAAACTAACAGATTCTTTTCCGTCGATAACCCTATGATCGTATGATAATGCAACGTACATAATTGGTCTGATTTCTACCTCCCCATCAATTGCTACTGGACGTTGGACTATATTATGCATTCCTAAAATCGCAGATTGTGGAGGATTAATAATAGGCGTTGATAACATAGACCCAAACACGCCACCATTGGTGATAGTGAATGTTCCACCTGTCATTTCATCCGGTGTTATTTTTCCATCTCTTGCTTTGATTGCCAAACGTTTTATTTCTTTTTCAATTTCAGCTAACGACATTTGCTCTGCATTGCGAACAACAGGCACCATTAATCCTTTTGGAGATGAAACTGCAATTCCAATGTCAGCATAATCGTGTAAGATCATCTCTTTTCCATCAACTTGAGAATTGATAGATGGGTATAAATTTAATGCCTCTGTAACTGCTTTCGTGAAGAAAGACATAAATCCTAAATTCACTTCATGGTGTTCAGCAAATGCTTTTTTGTATTTCGTGCGAAGGTCCATTATAGGCTTCATATCAACCTCATTGAATGTCGTTAACATAGCCGTTTCATTCTTTACAGCCACCAAACGTTCTGCAATCTTTCGACGCATCATTGACATTTTCTGTGGTTGAGATTCTCTTGTACCCCCCCAACCTTGTGCATCATTTGAAGAGAATCCTGCAGCCATTGCAGCTAGAACATCTTGTTTCGTTATGCGGTTGTCTTTACCTGTACCACTCAATTGATTCTGAGAAATTCCATTCTCCTTCATAATTTTTGCCGCAGCAATTGAAGGTGTCCCTGATGCATATGATTTCTTAGCAACAGGATCTGGGCTTGGTGGAGCAGCATTTTTAGCTAACACAACTATTGGAGCCTCTTCAACAACTTCCTCAACGGATTGAGAAGAGACAAAACCAGCTGGTTTTTTGGCAGAAGTATCAATCAAACAAACAACGGCACCAACAGCAACTGTGTCACCACCTTCTGCTTTTAGTGAAATTACACCACTTTCTTCAGCGGGTAATTCCAATGTTGCTTTATCAGAATCTACCTCTGCGATTGCCTGATCTTTCTCAACATAATCTCCATCTTCAACAAGCCACTGAGCAATTTCAACTTCTGAGATTGACTCTCCTGGACTTGGTACTCTCATTTCTAATACTGACATATCTTTCTGTATTATTTATTAAGCTTTTACTTTTGCGTATTCAAATAATTCGTTGAACAAACGTTCTAATCTTCTCTTATGTAAATCATGAGAACCCTCTGCCGACGCAGCAGATGGATATCGAGAAATACCAATCAAATTTAATTCTCTTAAGGCCATTGCCATATATCTCCATGCTCCCATATTCGCTGGTTCCTCTTGTGCCCAAATGACATTTTTCGCATTCTTGTAATTCTTCAGAATGGCGTCAATTTGAATTTTTGGTAACGGATATAATTGTTCTACTCGAACAAACGCCATATTATCAGCGCCTAATTCTTCCGCTTTTTCTTTAGCTTCGTAGTAGAATTTACCAGAAGTAAAAACAACAGTGTCAACATCATTGACTTTCACAGTTGTATCATCAATAACTTCTTGGAAACTTCCTTTAGCCATTTCATCCAAAGCAGAAACTGCTTTAGGATAACGCAGCAACATTTTTGGAGAGAAGACCACTAAAGGTTTTCTAAATTCACGTTTCATTTGTCTTCTCAACAAGTGGAAGTGATTTGCAGGAGTCGAGGTATTACAAATTTGAATATTCAAATCGGCACACTGTTGTAAGAAACGTTCCATTCTTCCTGAAGAATGTTCAGCTCCTTGCCCTTCATAACCATGAGGCAACAACAACACCAATCCACTTTGAGTTGACCACTTATCTTCACCTGCAGTGATGAACTGATCGACCATGATTTGTGCACCGTTATAGAAATCACCAAACTGTGCTTCCCAAATTGTTAATCCATTTGGACTAGCCAAAGAATATCCGTATTCATAACCTAAAACACCATATTCTGATAAGAATGAGTTGTAAATAGTAAATGGGGCCTGTTTGTCCGAAAGATTATTTAGTGTAATAATCTCTTCTTCTGTATCCTCTGTTTTAACGACCGCATGTCGGTGAGAGAATGTCCCTCTTTCAACATCTTGTCCAGAAATACGAATAGGATGTCCTTCATCTAAAAGGGTTGCGTAGGCTAACATTTCAGCAGTACCCCAATCCAATCGATCTTCTATAATTGAATTTGCTCTCGCCTTGAAGATTTTAGAAATTTTTCGGAAGTATTTTTTTCCTTCAGGAAGCGTCGATAAACTTTCCCCTAGAGCCAACAGTTTCTTTTTAGAAACTCCTGTTGGCGGAGATTTCTCAAAATCTTTTTCAGTTCCGTGACGGTATCCTTTCCAAGTATCACTCAAGAAATCATGTACCATTGCCATTTGTTGTTGACGAGATTCAGCTAATTCAGCGTCTAAAAATTCGTTAAAAGAATCAGTTATTTTTGTCGCGTCAGCCTTCGTCATAATCCCTTCTTTTTCCAATTGCTTGAAATAAATATCTCTAGGATTTGGGTGTTTTGCAATGAGGCTGTATAAATTCGGCTGTGTAAATTTAGGCTCATCACCCTCATTATGTCCGTATTTTCTATACCCAAGAATATCAATAAAAATATCGCTATTGAAATGTTGACGGTATTCCATCGCCATTTCCATGACTTGGACGATTGCTTCAATGTCGTCTGCGTTGACATGAAAGACAGGACAAAGGGTTGTTTTAGCAACATCAGTGCAGTATGTAGAAGAACGACCATCTAAATAGTTCGTCGTAAATCCAACTTGATTGTTCGTCACAATATGAATTGTACCACCAGTCTTGTAACCGTCCAACTGAGCCATTTGAATAACTTCATAGACTACTCCTTGACCAGCGATTGCGGCATCACCATGTATTAAAATTGGGCAAACTTTAGTTAATTGACCACCTAATTTTTGATCCGCTTTTGCTCTGGCCAAACCTTCAACTACTGGGTTAACGGCTTCTAAATGAGAAGGATTCGGAGAAAGCGTTAAAACAATATCTTTTCCATTCTTCGCTTTTACACGAGAGGTAAATCCTTGATGGTACTTTACATCACCATCAAAACGTTCATCACCATCAAATTCTTTCCCTTCAAATTCAGCTAAAATATCTTTTGGTCTTTTTTCAAAGATGTTGGTCAAAGTGTTTAAACGCCCACGATGTGCCATTCCCACAATAAATTGTTCAACACCTAAATCGGCACCTTTCTGGACCAAGGCATCTAACGCAGGGATTAGCGCTTCTAATCCTTCAATTGAAAAGCGTTTTTGTCCAACAAATTTTCGCCCCAAGAATGCTTCAAAACCAGCAGCATGATTTAATTTTTCATAAATCTCTAGCTTTCTAGTTGCGTTATATTGTGGTCTATTTTTTAATTCGATTGAATTCTTGAACCAAGCAATGTGATCTGGTTCACGCATGTACATGAACTCAATACCAATAGATTGACAGTATGTCTCTTCCAATTCTGCGATAATTGCACGTAACGTTGATGGACCTATTCCAATATCTTGTCCAGCCTGGAAAACGGTGTCTAAATCTGCTTCGGTGAGACCAAAGTTATCGATTGATAGAGAAGGAGAATAAGTTCTACGAGCCCTTACAGGATTTGTATGAGTAAAAAGATGCCCGCGATTTCGGTAACCATTAATTAAGTTGATGACCTTAAATTCTTTCTGAAAACTATCAGGAATATCAGCCCCTTCATCAAAGTTCGTCCGCGCAAAGTCAAATCCTTCAAAAAACTTTTGCCATCCGAGATCTACGCTCTCAGTGTCTTTCAGGTACATTTCGTACAAGTTTTCAATTGCATTTACATCTGCATTGCCAACGTAACTTACTTTATCCATTTTTATGTGCACAATTGTGTATAAACAAATTTATACATTTTGGACAGTTAGCGATAGATTTCCTTGGAAAATTGCCAACAAAATTAATATTTAGCCCTTAGGTAGACTTTATAGGCTTCTCTTTTGAGAATTAGCTCGCTGATTTTGGGCAAGAATTCGGGGTCATTTAATAAATTAAGGAATTCTATTTCAGGTAAATCAACGAGATAAAGGTAGTGTAAGAATTGTTGCTCACTCGCTTTCATAAGTTCTGCTAATTGAGGCTCAAGGCTCAATAAAATAGAATCATAAGTTAAGATATTTTCCAAAAAAACAGTATCTACTGAAATAGAAAGAAGGGCTAAGTTTTTTGCTATTTGTTGTTGTGTTTTAAGAATAAATTCAGACGATTCAAATTCAATAAGAACTTGACTTTTAGAAAGTGTATATTCCATTTTAGAACAAATTATCTAACCTCACAACCAGAAATAAAGTCCTTTTCAGGAACGACAAAGCTTAACTCTCCTTTCTCGTTTTCTGCCATTAAAATCATTCCTTGAGACTCAACGCCTCTAATTTTTCTAGGAGCAAGGTTCATTAAAACGCTTACTTTTTTACCAATAAGTTCTTCAGGAGAATAGTGTTCAGCAATACCTGAAACGATTGTTCTTTTGTCCAATCCAGTATCCACAACAAGCTTTAATAATTTGTTTGCTTTTTTAACTTTCTCTGCGTCTAGAATTTCACCTGTACGAATATCCATTTTAGTGAAATCTTCAAAAGTCACTTCGTCTTTTTGCTTGTCATGGTTTGCTTCGATGATTTTCGACTCTTCTAATCTTGCAACTTCAGATGCGACCAGTTCATCATCTATTTTTTGAAAAAGAATTGTTGGTTTATTGGTTTTATGGCCAGCTAAAATTAAATGATGAGATCCAGCAGTTTCCCAATTCGTTGTTTTGAAATCTAAGAATTCAGATAGTTTTTCAGCCGTATTAGGCAAGAATGGCTGAAGCACAACACTTAGGTTTGCTGTTATTTGCAAAGCAATATTCATGATTGTTTCAACACGTTTCTCATCTGTTTTGATCAGTTTCCAAGGTTCCGTGTCAGCTAAATATTTATTTCCTAGTCGAGCAAGATTCATTGCTTCGGCTTGTGCTTCTCTTAATTTATAGTTGTAAACTAATTTTGAGATTTTAACAGGAATCGCTTCCATTTGGGCTAACACATCTTTGTCATGATCCGTTAATTCTCCCAATGCAGGAACATCGCCGTCGTAGTATTTCTGTGTAAGAACAAGCGCTCGATTAACAAAGTTTCCAAGTATATCCGCCAATTCAGAGTTGATTCGTGTTTGATATTCTTTCCATGTAAACTCACTGTCTTTAGTTTCTGGAGCAATGGAGGTTAAAACGTATTTTAATTCATCCACTTTATCTGGGTACTCTTCTAAATATTCGTGAAGCCATACGGCCCAATTTCTAGATGTTGAGAATTTATCACCTTCTAAATTTAAGAACTCATAGGCTGGAACATTGTCTGGAAGGATCAATCCTTCATGCGCTTTCAAAAGAATTGGGAAAATAATTGCGTGAAATACGATGTTATCTTTTCCAATAAAGTGGACGAGTTTCCGATCTCCTGTCCAATAGTCTTTCCAATCTTTATTGTTGTCTAGCGCCCATTGTTTGGTTGCCGAGATGTATCCAATTGGCGCATCTAACCATACGTAAAGGACTTTTCCATCGGCACCTTCAACAGGAACTTTCACGCCCCAATCTAAATCTCGTGTCATTGCACGAGGACGCAATCCATTGTCGATCCATGACATACACTGACCAGTAACTTGATTACGCCATTTACTTGAGTCATGCTGTTGTAAACCGTTCAATTGTCCTTCTTTAATCCATTTTGTCAACCACTCTTCATGCCGCTGCATGGGCAAATACCAATGAGATGTTGTTCTCATTTCAGGTGTTTTTCCACTTAGCGTTGATTTTGGATTTATTAATTCTGTAGGACTTAATACAGAACCGCATTTCTCGCATTGATCTCCGTAAGCATTCTCGCTTTGGCATTTTGGACAAGTCCCAGTTATGTATCGATCAGCTAAGAATTGATTATAATCTTTATCGTAGTATTGTTCGCTTGTTTCTTTCGTAAAATGGTCTTTACTCTCTAAAACCTTGAAGAATTCTTGTGCAGTTTCACGATGAATGTCAGATGACGTTCTATGAAAAATATCAAACGAAATATTAAAATCGTTAAAGGCTTTGCCTATTATTTCGTTGTATTTATCAACTATTTCCTGGGGAGTTGTTCCTTCTTTTTTTGCCCTTAATGTAATTGCAGCACCATGTTCATCACTTCCGCAGATGAAAGCTACATCGTGATTATTCATCCGAAGAAAACGAACAAAAATGTCCGATGGTAGATAAACGCCTGCGACATGTCCTAAATGAAGGGGGCCGTTAGCGTAGGGAAGTGCGGCCGTAACTGTGTATTTTTCTTTTTTCATTCTGAAATGATAGAATTTAGAGTCCAAAGGTAAGCATCTTAATGGATTTTTGTTTAGTTCTTATTGGACTGTTCTTGATTTCGCCTTTGTGAATAGTTGAGGAGCAGTTATCTTAATCCCAATGCTTAAAGGGAACAAAATAATCTAGCACCGATCGTCGAAGCTTATGCAAACTTTTTCTGTTGCACAAAGTTTTTGCTGTTTAATCTTAAAAATTCCATTTCATACTTCGGTTATCGAGTATAGCAAATGACACTTTAAATTGTGAATTAGGGGCAATTTGATTTCCTCCGGAAAGGGCCCAATATAATCCAACTCTTAATCTTCTTTTTGAGAATTTAAAATTTCGCTCAAGTCCTGCAACGATTTCATAATGCAACCAGTCGAATTCACGAACATATAATGATCCTCCACCAAAAACCAACCCAATTCTTGTTTTTTTCATGAAAGGTATTTTACTTAATATAGCACCGTTGTCATGATGAACAAAATGTGCTTCATAGGTGATTTTTCTTGTTGCAAGGGTAGAGTCTAAACCCTGAAACGAGAACAGTGGGTTTGAAAACCAAATTGGATCACTACGCCTTTGGTATTTCTCATCTGCGATTTTAAGGGATGTCGTATTTAAGAATTTACCAGTTCTTAAATGGTAACTTGAAGTACCTATTGTTCCAATTTTAAAAGATTGTCTAACACCTATTGCAGCATAATCAAAATTAATATCACTTCCAAAAATAGAGGGTATACCCTTTTCGTATTCCAGATAGAATGTTGGCCACTTTGAGCCGAGAACAACTTTTCTGTTCGGCTCTTTCATGTATTTCTGACCTGGAGTATACTCTAGCACTGCGTCAAAAATAAATGCTTGGTAGGTTTCGAATTCTTCTGGCTCATTATTTTTTAGAAAGTCGTCGGTATTTAAAAATCGATACCCTATTAAACTTCTACGCTCTGACATTCTAAAATCTGATTTAAAATAGAGTCCATTGACTAGTTCATAATAATTTCCAAATTTTAATTCTGTAGCTTCAATAAAATTATCACGCTTATAAATTTGAGTGATAGCGTCATAATCTCGAATTACATCAAATGAATGATTAAAGCTTAAATTGGCAGTCCCAAAATGAAAAGGATCATATTGGAATTCCCACCAAGTGTCTGCTTTGATGTCACCATTTAAGAACCCAACGGAGATTTCTGAATAACTGTCTATTGTTTGCCCGTTGTCCCACTTTTTAAAATAATAGAAACTAGGGGCAATTCTTGGTCCAGCAATATAAATGGGACGAGCAAAAGCTGCCAAAGAGCTTATAGTCCATTGCGTTTTTTTTGCTCGATTCCGATGATCAATACCCCACCACAAAACCTTTAAAAGGGTCATTTTATTAAATTCTTGATCTATCGAATCAAGATATTGAACACGATTTTCTGCGGCATGAATACTATCTTTAATCGCAATATATTTGACCTCATCATCGGATAATTCATCTGCACGCTTTTCGCTCCAAAATGTAGAATCCTTATCATAGGCTTCTTTTTCTGTGACTGAAAGTTCATTATTGAAGAATTTAGGAGTAAAGTTTGGATTGAAATTATAATTACGATAGCTCGAAACGGTTGAACAAGTAGATGTTTCGTTGCTGTATTTCACACCATAGATTAATTCTTGCTTGACGAGAACAGATATTGTATCCCCCTGTTGTTCATAGGCTTGATTGATAGAAAAGTAATCATAAATGAGCAGGTTCCCTTTTTCCATTGTGAGCTCTATTTTTTGAACGAGCCAGAGAGTATCAATTACATAAATGAATCCTTCGAGAGTTGTTGTTGCAATATTTCTTGGAATAATTTTTATTTTACTTATTTGTTGACCATTTTCTTCATATTGTTCTTCTAATCGGTATTTGTAGGATAGAATTCCTGGAGCGGAAATAGGAGAACTTACAGGAGTTTGGTGCAAATCATCTAAATCTATCAAATTCTGAAAGAAATTGAAATTG
>CAJQQA010000189.1 GCA_905480355.1 uncultured Flavobacteriales bacterium
CTTTGCATTACGTTTTCAACACACCTGAAGATCAAATTGTCTGGGATGTTGGACATCAAGCTTATGGACATAAAATTTTAACTGGTCGGAAAAATGTTTTTCACACCAATAGAATCAAGGGAGGGATTTCGGGTTTTCCCAAACGTTCTGAAAGTGAATATGACACTTTTGGGGTAGGCCACTCTTCTACATCTATTAGTGGAGCATTAGGAATGGCTGTTGCGAGTAAGCTCAAAGGAGAGAAGAAAAAACAACACATTGCTGTCATCGGTGATGGCGCAATGACTGCCGGGTTAGCTTTTGAAGGCATGAATCATGCGGGATTCGAGAAAGATGCAAATCTTCTCGTTGTTTTGAATGACAATTGCATGTCAATTGATCCTAACGTTGGAGCTTTGCGCGATTACCTAACGGATATCACAACATCGCACACTTACAATAAAGTCAAAGATGAAGTTTGGAATTTACTTGGAAAAGTATCTAAGTTTGGACCAGATGCTCAATCAGTCGCTTCAAAAATCTCAACCGCTCTAAAGGGTTCATTGCTTAAGCAAAGTAATTTATTCGAAGCATTAAATTTTCGTTATTTTGGTCCTATTGATGGCCATGATGTAATTGGCTTGGCAAAAGTAATGGAAGATCTCAAAGATATTCCAGGGCCTAAAATTTTACATTGCATCACACGAAAAGGCGCAGGATACAAGTATTCTGAGGAAGGAAATCCTACCCAATGGCATGCCCCGGGTGTTTTTAATAAAGATACGGGCGAAATTGTAAAAGTAATTCCAAAGTCTCCTCAAGCACCCAAATATCAAGAAGTCTTCGGGCATACGATTGTTGAGCTTGCGGAAAAAAATAATGCAATAGTCGGTGTGACCCCTGCTATGCCATCAGGTTGCTCCTTAAATATTATGATGGCAGCAATGCCTGAAAGAACTTTTGATGTTGGCATCGCAGAACAGCATGCGGTTACATTTTCAGCAGGCCTAGCAACACAAGGTATGATTCCTTTTTGCAATATATATTCCACTTTTATACAACGAGCATATGATCAAGTTTTACATGATGTAGCTTTGCAAAATTTAAATGTTGTATTTTGCCTAGACAGAGGTGGTCTTGTTGGAGCTGATGGAGCATCCCATCATGGTGCGTATGATATATCTTTTATGCGATGCATTCCAAATATGATTGTTAGTGCGCCAATGAATGAATCAGAATTGCGTAATTTAATGTACACAGCACAGTTCAATAATATGGGTCCCTTTTCAATTCGTTATCCAAGAGGTAAGGGCGTTTTGACAGAATGGAAAACGCCGCTACAAAAAATTAAGGTTGGAACAGGTAGGAAAATAAGCACCGGTAGTGATATTGCAATATTAACAATTGGGCACCCGGGTAACTTTGCTCAGTCCGCAATTGATCAACTAAAATCTTCGGGTATTTCTATTGCACATTATGATATGAGATTTGTGAAACCGATAGATGAGGTGATGCTTCATGAAGTTTTCTCTAAGTTTTCCAAAATTATTACGGTAGAAGACGGTTGCCTTATGGGTGGTTTTGGTTCGGCTGTAATAGAATTTATGTCTGATCAAAAATATTCTGCTGATATTATACGTCTTGGGATTCCAGATGCTTATATACAGCATGGAACACAGTCGGAGCTATGGGAAGAGTGTGAGTTTGATGCAGAATCTATCGTTAAAACGATTCATGCCATGCTTAACAATGCTTTCGATTCGCATGAATCAAATGCGAGTTAATTGAAATGGATAATAACTTAATCTTTATTCATATCCCTAAAACTGGAGGGACAACAATAAACAGTGCTATGCAAGGCACTTATTGGCAAACTACACCTGATTTTTATTATCGTCATATTATCCTAGAAAGTAAAAAAAGTAATTGTGGGGATATTTTTGAACCGGAAAATTTCTCAAAATTTAAAAATTATAAGTTATTCATGATGCTCCGCCATCCTGTTGATCGTATGATTTCTGAGTATTACTTCATTCATGATCGAGAAGAATTTATGAATTTACTTCAACCGAAGCCCTCTTCATTTGAAGATTACGTAGAGCACTCGCAAACACCAAATTATACGCTGGGGTTTTTAATTGGCGATCGAATTTATGATAAGAAACGACCAACTCGAGCGGATTTAGAGAGGGTCAAATTGGCAATACAGCAAATTCCAATTCATACTGGCATTTTTGAGTTTTTCGCCGATTCTTTAGAATACTTTTCGAAAGAAACAGGAATCGAATGGGCAAAAAACATAGAGGCTAAAAGGGTCACTTTTAGTCGGCCAAAAGCAAATGAAATTTCAGCCGGCGTTCGGAAAAGAATTGAAGAAACAAATGCGCTGGATATGGAGCTTTATGACTTCTGCCTTGAGCGGTTTAAGCAAATACAAAAAAACCTGCCAAAATCAAAAATTTCATTTGAAATAGACAAGTACAACCACGTAATTCCTTATGTTTCCATGACGTGCCTGTTCGAGTACTTTATGGATAATAAGACTTATATTAAACAAAATTTTAGGTTCTTTAAAGACTTAACTTTTTTCTTGCTAAAGAATAAAAAAATAAAAGACGGTAAGCGCTTTACAATAATCTGGAATCAAGTTTTTGTTGAAACCATAAAATATAAATTTCCTAATAGTCCGTTTTATGAAACTCTACAGGCCGCTTTTGAACAAGAAGATGACCCCTTAAATACAACTGGAAACATTGCAAAAGCCTTAGACGATTTTTTTAAATCAGATCCACAAAAAAAGAAAAAATATTATCAAGAATTAACTTTTACTCCACAAATTATTATTGAACCTAAACTAGAAAAAAAGGGGTTCTTCAAAAGTCTATTTAGTAAATAAACTAAGCCGTTAAAAAATCAATTGATTTTACGATTTTAACTGCTTTTACAACTATTTTCCCTAAAAACATTTCTATTCCATTTTTCTCATTATTTTGTACACAAATCAAAGATGTATGACAGAAAGAGATCCTCAGAAAACTAATTATGGCGCTTTAACTACACTTACAACAGTATTCTTCTTTTGGGGATTTATTGCAGCAGGGAATAGTGTGTTTATTCCATTTTGTAAATCATATTTCAGTTTAGATCAGTTTCAAAGTCAGCTAGTTGATTTCGCTTTCTACGGAGCCTATTACCTTGGCGCACTCACTCTTTTTATAGTTGGATCCTCAACAGGGAGAGATATTGTTGGGTCTTGGGGTTATAAGAAAAGTATTGTTTATGGACTTATTTTCTCTGCAATTGGTGCGGGAGCAATGATTGTATCGGTTTATTTAAACGTATTTGCTGGAATGCTCTTTGGACTATTTATAGTCGCCTTGGGCTTCTCTCTGCAACAAACATCTGCTAATCCCTTTATGATTTCTTTAGGCGATGAAAGCACTGGAAGCAATAGAATTAACTTAGGGGGAGGAATCAATAGCTTAGGAACAACTATTGGTCCTTTAATCATTTCATTAGCTCTTTTTGGATCAGCTGCATCTGTTGACGACAGCATGATTGAATCCTTAGATCTCTATAAAGTGATCGTCCTTTATGCTTGCGTTGGAGCTCTGTTTATAGGAATTGCCGCATTGTTCGGGTTCTCAAAAAAAGTGCCTGCTGGAATTAATGAAGAAAAACCCGAAAAAGCGAAAAAAGCCGCCGTGACTTTACTTGTCATAACTGGACTTCTAATCGCGTGTTTCGCTCCAGTATTTAATAGTTATTTAAGTTCCGATCAAAAAAAGATTGAAGCGTTTGAAGACAAAAATTCAGACATCGAAAGTTTGATGAATGAAGAGTATGATAAGGGCCCAAACCCTATTTCAAATGAATTAAAAGACTTGCGCTTGGCTGCACTAGAGAAAGCCTTCCCAGTAGAAAATGAAAATATAGTCCTAAACAAAGAAAATATTAAAACCCTTTCTAAACCATTGGAAGATAAAAGAATGATCTGGTTAACAGGAGGGCTTTTAGTAATATTGTTCGGCCTTCTGTTTGCACACAAAAGAGGAGCATCTCAAAAAGATGGATGGGGGGCAATGCAATACCCTCAGCTTACACTGGGTATGCTTGCCATTTTCGTCTATGTTGGAGTTGAGGTTGCCATTGGTAGTAACTTGGGAGAACTATTAAAACAAGATTCATTCGGGGGGCTTGGAGCTTCTGAAATTGCACCTTATGTTGCAATGTTCTGGGGTAGTTTAATGATTGGTCGGTGGGCTGGCGCGATTAACGCATTTGAAATGAAAAATCAGACAAAGCAGCTACTTCGCTTTTTTGTTCCTTTAATAGCATTTGGTGTTGTTCTGGGATTGTCTGCCGCGTCTGGTTATGATATTAAACCCCTTTACTGGTATGTGGTTTGTGTATTGATTCAAATTGTTGCGTTCTACATTACAAACGATAAGCCTTCTCTTACACTTGCTTTATTTGGTGCTCTAGGAATGATTGCAATGGTTATTGGGCTAATGACTTCTGGCTATCTGGCCGTATATGCCTTTCTAAGTGCTGGTTTGTTCCTGTCAATTATGTGGCCTTGTATCTTCTCCCTTTCTATTGCTGGTTTAGGAAAGTTCAAAACGCAAGGGTCTGCGTTCTTGGTTATGATGATTTTAGGTGGTGGAATTATACCCCCACTTCAGGGAAAATTAGCTGATGTTATTGGAATACAGCCGTCATTTATTGTAGGAGCCGCGTGTTTCGCATACCTTATATTCTTCGCACTCTTCGTTAAAAAATTGTTGAAGAAACAAAACGTTACGTTTGATTAAGCTTCTTATAAATCATAAGAAAAAAGAGTGTGAATTGTTTCACCTTTAATGCTACTTCAAAATCTTATCAAAGCGATGGTAGGCATCTTGAATTGAATTAATGTCAGGATAAATAATGCGTAATTTATCGTTCTTTTCGCTTAATTTAACCTCTTGTGGATTCTTTTGCATGTAGTCTAAAAGCTTCGTAAATACAGTCGACTCATAAAAGGAAGATTGTGGATTTACGATAAAATAACCTATCATTTTGTTTGATTTTAAAACTATCTTTTCGATCCCTAGTTTTTGTACAAGCCATCTTAACCTAAAAGATAAAACCAGTTCTTCGACAGGTTCTGGAATTGGACCAAACCTATCAAGCAATTCAAGTATAAATGCATCCAACTCTTTCTCAGATTTGAGTCCATCTATTTGTTGATAGATACTCAGTCGTTCTGCGACATTATTGATGTAATCATCTGGAATTCTAACCTCTAAATCAGTCTCAAGTATACAATCTTTCACAAATTCTTGTAGCTGATCAGATTTTCTATCATTGAATAACTCTTTGAATTCACTTTCTCGCAATTCATCCATTGCCTCATTGAGAATTTTCTGATACATCTCAAATCCTATGTCTGAGATAAACCCACTTTGTTCTCCACCCAGCATATTTCCTGCTCCACGAATATCTAAGTCTTTCATCGCAATATTAAACCCTGAACCTAAGTCTGAAAATTGAACTAGTGCCTCTAATCTTTTCCTTGCTTCGGAAGTCATAATACTCACCGGTGGTGCAATTAAATAACAGAACGCTTTTTTGTTAGATCGCCCAACCCGGCCGCGAAGTTGATGTAGGTCGCTAATTCCAAAATTTTGAGCGTTGTTAATCAGTATCGTATTTGCGTTTGAAATGTCAATTCCAGACTCTATAATCGTAGTAGCCAATAATACATCATACTCATGTTTAATGAAGTCCATCATTACCTTTTCAAGTTTTTTCCCATCCATTTGACCGTGTCCAATTGCAACTCTAACTCCCGGGCATAACCTCTGAATCATCCCAGAAACTTCTTGAATATTCTGCAATCTATTGTGAACAAAAAAAACTTGGCCTCCTCTACTTACTTCATAAGAAATAGCGTCTCTTAGTAATTCCTCATTGAATTGGACAATCTCTGTTAAAACTGACTGACGATTAGGAGGAGGAGTATTGATAATACTTAAATCTCTTGCTCCCATCAATGAGAATTGTAACGTCCTAGGAATCGGCGTCGCAGTTAGCGTCAATGTATCAACTGTTGCTCGAAGTGTTTTCAATTTGTCTTTAACAGAAACACCAAATTTTTGTTCCTCATCAATAATCATTAACCCCAAGTCTTTAAATTTCACCCTTTCAGCAGCGATGGCATGTGTTCCGATAAGGATATCAATTTCTCCACTCACTAACTTCTTGAGTGTAGTAGTAATTTCTTTCGCTGATTTGAAACGGTTGATATAATCAACATTACACGGGAAATCTTTCAACCGTTCTTTGAAACTTCTAAAGTGTTGTAAAGAAAGAATAGTGGTTGGAACGAGAATAGCGACTTGCTTGTTGTCGGCCACAGCTTTAAACGCTGCCCTAATTGCTATTTCTGTTTTTCCAAAGCCAACATCACCACAAATCAATCGATCCATTGGCGTGCTGGATTCCATATCTTCCTTAACGGCAATTGTTGCTTTCAGTTGATCGGGAGTATCTTCAAACATAAATGAAGCTTCCAATTCATTTTGCATGTATGAATCTTCGCTAAATGAGAAGCCCGGTTGACTTTTCCGTTTAGCGTATAGTTTTATTAAATCAAAGGCCAGTTCTTTGATTTTTTTCTTCGTTTTACTCTTTAATTTCGACCATGTTTGAGAGCCTATTTTGTTCATTCTTGGAACGGCCCCATCCTTTCCTGTAAATTTCGAAATTCTATGCAATGAGTGAATCCCAACATAGAGTACATCATTGTCTCTATACACTAATCGAATCGCTTCTTGGGGCTTTCCATTTACATCAATTGTTTCAAGTCCCGAAAACTTTCCAATTCCATGATCAATATGTGTGACGAAATCGCCGCGTTGGAGGTTGTATACCTCTTTTAGAGTAAGCGCTTGTTTGGCCTGTCTAAAGCCTTCTTTTAATCTAAATCTATGGTATCGCTCAAAAATTTGATGATCCGTAAAACAAGCTAATTTATTACTAACAGAAATAAAACCTTCATGCAACGCAATATGAATAGGAACAAAGTCGACTTGCGCTTCCATGTCTTCGAAAATTTGACTTAAACGTTCAATCTGTTTTGATTGATTTGAGAAAATCAAATTAGTAAATCCCGCACTTTTTCTTGCCATCAAATCTTCAGTGAGAAGATCAAAATTCTTATTAAAACTCGGTTGAGGTTTAAAATCAAATTCAATGGTTTCTGCTTCTTTAAAAAAGACATCAGATCCAAATTCAATTGTTGATAATCGTTCAAAAGCCTCTAAAACCGATGATTGATGGATAAACAATTTAGAAGGTATGGTTGGTTTTGTTACTGTTTCTAGGCTATCGTGAACTTTGACTGCCTTCTCATATTCTTTTTTCAATTGAGCGACAACCTGTTCAAGTGACGTAGACCAAACGGTAGAGGATTCCCCTATAAAGTCGAAAAAAGAAACATTCTGCTCGTTAATTAACGCTCCTTGAATGTTGGGAACAATATTAAAGTGTTTATGGGTGTTGATTGATAGTTGTGTGCTCGCGTCGAATGTTCTTATACTTTCTACATCGTCTCCAAAAAACTCAATTCGAAAAGGATTGTCATTTGAATATGAGAATACATCTATAATCCCGCCACGAATGGAAAACTGACCCGGTTCATAAACAAAATCAACTCTATCAAAGCCAGCATCTATGAGTGTTTCATTTATGAAATCTATAGAATATGACTTATCTACTTCGACTTTCATGGTGCTTTTCATAAGCACTTTTTTAGATGGAATTTTTTCAATTAATGCCTTTGGATAAGTGACTATCCAAACATTGTTTTGCTTGGCGACAGCATCCAGCACTTCAGCTCTTGACACAATATTAGCGTTGTCTGTTTGATCCGTTTCATAAGGAACACGATACGATGCCGGATAGAATAAAAGGGTTTTCCTTTTTGGGTTTATTCCTTCAAGATCGTTTAGGAAAAAGGCTGCTTTTTCTTTGTCTTCTAAAATAAAAACATGATTTCCTGTTGTTTGTTCAGCAACAACTGACGCACAGATACTTTTCGAAGAGCCAACCAGGCCTTTCCAATGTATTTTTGTTCCAATAATTTGTAATTGACTTGCCGTATCACCAAGCTGTTCAAATGTTGAAAAAGATGCTTTTATAGAATTAACATCCATGTATAGATCATTTCAAGAAGTTCATCGCTTGTTCAACCATTTCTTTTGACCCAATAAAGAACGGAATTCTTTCATGCAATTCTTTTGGCACAATATCCATTACCCTATCGTGACCTGTTGTTGCCAAACCTCCTGCTTGTTCAGCAATAAACGCCAAGGGGTTACACTCATAAAGTAAACGTAGACGTCCATCAGGATCAACAGTCGTTGATGGGTAAATATAAATACCTCCTTTGATTAGGTTCCTGTGGAAATCAGCAACTAATGAGCCAATATATCTTCCTGAATATGGTTTTGATGCACCTTCTAATATTTGTTGACAGTATGTTTCTATATATTCTTTAATCCCTGGGTCACAGATATTGATATTTCCTTCGTTCATGGCGTACATTCTGCCAGTCGTTGGCATTTGCATTTTTGGATGAGAAAGACAAAACTCTCCAATTGATGGGTCGAGTGTAAAACCATTCACCCCAAAACCAGTTGTATAAACAAGCATCGTTGAGGAGCCATATAGAACATAGCCTGCAGCTATTTGCTTAGCGCCTTCTTGCAACATGTCTGCTAACGTCGCGGGTGATCCTTTCTCACTTACTCTTCGGTAAATAGAGAAAATTGTACCTATTGAAACATTCACATCTATGTTGGACGACCCGTCTAGCGGGTCAAATAAAACAACATATTTCCCTCCTTTTGAAAACTCACTTTCGAAGGGCATAAAATCATCGTTTTCTTCAGATGCAATACCACAAACTTCCCCTCCAGTTTTAAAAACACTAATGAATGCATTATCGGCAATAACATCAAGTTTTTGTTGCTCTTCACCTTGAATATTTGTGTTTCCTTGAGCACCTATAATATCATCCATTAGGCCTGCGCGACGCACATCATTACTCACAACTTTTGACGCAACTGAAATATCACTAAGTAATCTAGATAGTTCTCCTGTAGCATATGGGAAATCACCCTGTCTATCCATGATGAACTCGTGAAGTGTTGTCAATTTTGCCATTTTCCTTGTGTTTTGTGCAAATATCGTTAAAATGAATTAGTTGTCATAGTTAATAGGTAAACTATTAGCTCCAAAGAAGTATAATAAGGCTGTACCTTAACATTTTGCCTATCGCCATTAAGGCGAATAGGGGTAACATTCGAACTCTGAAAAACCCAGTAAGAATCATCAGCGGATCACCAATTATTGGAGTCCATGCAATCAAGCCTATCCATATGCCATGCTTTTTAACACTTAAAATTAGCTTTTTTCTTCGTTGCTCATCATTAACAAACCTCTCTAAAGTTTCTATTTTCGCCATTCTTCCAATAAAATAATTAGTGCTTCCTCCAATTGAATTGCCGATGGATGCAATTATTAAACAGAACAATGGATCAAAACCATTGATTAAAAAAAGCAGCAGCACACCTTCTGATGTCAACGGCAATATTGTTGCTGATAAAAAACAAATCAAAAACAGTCCGATATAACCTAGTTCAATATACTCCATAAAAAAAGGGCCGGAAGAACCGGCCCTTAAAGATATAATAATACTTGTTTATTATCTAATCACTACACGTTCTACAATAGATCCACTTTCATTTGAAACTTTCACTAAGTAAACACCAGCACCTACTGCTGATAAATCAACAGAAAGCTTAGTATTCGAAGAAGCTGTATAAATCGTTTCTCCTAACATGTTATAAACAATGATGTCATTTGAGCTATTGTTGTCGTTAGAAATTGTAACCATTCCTTCTGATGGGTTAGGATAAACAGAAACACCTTCAAGTGCATTCTCTTCTAAACCAAGAACTTCAATGTTCATTCTAACTCCAAATGCCGTCCCATTCGTATAAGACGTGTTTAAGCCAAATCCTGGAAGATATATCATACTCGCCGTTGAAGGTTGTCCAACAGTTTGATCATCCACTATTCTTATTGTTCCCAAACCAGCGCTACTGTATAAATCTACAGCTGCATAATAAGCACCCGGCGTTAATGTTGGTGGAGCTGGAAAAGACAAAGTAATTGAGCCCGCTGCAATATGAGCAGCAGTAATAACTGCAAATTCAGATACATATAAAGGAGTCGTTCCATCATTCAATAGCTCAGTCGTATCCATCAAGTAAGCAACAATTTCTCCACCCTCTTCTGTTCCATTAGCTAATAAAGCTGTTATTGAATTAACTTGTGCGTTCGTTTTAATATTATATTGAACTGCTACGATCATTCCATCTGCCACCGGGTCGTCATTGTCATCTGTAAAAGAATTTGTTCCTAAAGAAGCCGTTAGTGGCGAAGGATATACACCAATGCCATCCATTGAATAAGTTCCAGCAGTTACTTCAAAAGTTCTTGATCCTGTATTGTCAAAAAATGATGGCTCTGTTGGGAGCTCTGCCGCTACTGAAACTGTATAATCACCTGTATATATACCAATTGGTAAATCTGGTTGATCAGTAGTTTCAACTGCTCTAGTAGAGTCCGACTCAACTAATCCAACTGCATTTGCCGTAAAAGAGGTGAAATCCGCATCCATTGTAGTTGCTGGTTGATCCAAAGAACCAAAGTTAAGAACATTGGCTCCTATAATCCAATCAGTATCTAATTGGTCTGATGGAGTTCTACCATATTCAATCCCTCCATTTGTCGCTCCAATAATGTACGTTGATAATACTTGTACATCATTTAATGGTTGCGATAAGATTTTTACATCATCAATGAACCACCCAAAAGTCGTCCAAGCCGCCAAATTATTTTGTCCAGCAAAACGTGAAGTCCACGTAAATCTAATTTGTACAGCTGAAGCATTACCAGTAATGAACTGTGTCAAGCTAATTTGATTTGTTTCTGGGTTATCGTAAAGTGCATCGTTATTGTTTCCAACAAAAACAGTGCGGTTGTTATTTGTAAAAATATCTTCCCAAATTATTCCATCAACACTAATTTGGACTGTTTGACCATCATTAAAAAGGGCGCCAGATTGTTCAAAAGATAAAATAACACTTTCCGTATTTGTCGTGTTTAAAGGTAAGTTTGGAATGTCTAAAGGTATTGACGTCATTGTATAAGTAACACCATTAGTTGAATCAACTGTAGCGGCAAAATAATCTCCATTACCTAGTTCCGCGAAGCCACCTCCAGAAGTTGAGTTAATTCCACCAGCAAAAGGAGCCCACCAAGAACCTACTGTTGTTCCTATGCTCCAACCGTAATTTGTTCCTGTATAACCAGTATTTACCGTGTTGTCAAATGTCCAATTTGCTGCATCATCAAAGTTATCTGCCCAAATTTCTGCTCCAACATCTCTAGTAGAAGTTAGTGTATTATTCTCGGGTTTAATTACCTCGACTTGAATGTTGTCCAAACTTTCCATTTGCGAAATAGCTTGTGCTCTTTCTTGGGCATTTACGCTCCCTATCATTCCTAAAAGAATGGCGCTTAAGTAGATTTTTTTCATTTTTGTTTTTTTAATTACCCAAATATACGAAGAACTTCTTATATTAAAAAAACATCAGGCCTGCTGTCGTTTTCTTGCATAAAGTATCTATATCTTTTAAAATTAGAGCTTATCGTGGTTGCATCAATACTATTTTAACCGATTTAACATGCAATCAATAAGTTAGAACAGTTTCTTCTCAAAAAAGATATTTTTTGATTTTTTGGTTTTTTACAGCTCTAATTATTGACTCAGGTGTTACTTCTATTGAGTAATAAGGTAATTAATGTCCTTCGCAAAATCTAATAATGACAGTGTTGTTTTATTTGCATTCC
>CAJQQA010000190.1 GCA_905480355.1 uncultured Flavobacteriales bacterium
AAGATGAAGAAAATGATAAGTCTCCCATAAAGACATTATTACCATTTGATAAATACAGAGTATCATTAGAAAGAGATAAAACCTGTAATTCATTCATTGGGTCACTATCTGCATCATTTACACTCACTGTTCCACCTCCATCACTTAATGTAACATCACTTAATGTTTGAGATAAAGTTTGAGCAATTCCAACTCCATCATTACCTGCTGGTCCCTGGATACCTTGTGCACCATCATTTCCATTAGTTCCATCATTACCTGCTGGTCCTTGAATTCCTTGTGGTCCTTGAATTCCTTGTGGTCCAGGAGTAGAGCTTCCAGATGTCTTTGCATACAATGCATAAGGTACACTCATTAATTGGCTTGTTCCCATCACAACGTATGCAATCCCTCCAGTAGCATCTATTGCTGTTTCCATATAATATGGTCCATTCACCCAATCTATAGTTGTAAAATCATAAGAAGTAGTACCTGTACCAATTTCAATGTTTACCAATCCATATCCATTACTAGTAGGGTTAAATGTTTCTGAATAAACAGTTATTCCTCCAATTGAACCTTGTTGGATTGTTAATCGCATTCCAACAGATTGATTATTGAGAATAATTCCTCCAGCATCTCTTATAACGGCCTGATACTTGAAGGCTTCTGGTGCTTGTCCAAAAGAAGTTAAAGTTATTGCTAATGCAATGAGTGTAAGTAATATAGTTTTCATAATTTATTATTTAGTGAGTTTTAACTAATTTGAATGTCTTTACGTTTTCTTGATTCTCATTTCTTAAAACCAATGAGTATGAACTTGGAGCTAATGTGCTTACATCAATTCCAGTTTCCAATGAATTTAATTTGTTTTCAGATATGATCCTACCAGTAGCATCATACAAAACATAAGATAGAAATTCAAAATTCTCTGTTTGAATGTATAGTTCACTTCCTAAAGGATTAGGATAAACTGTAGCCTCAAAATTCTGTTCGTGATTATCAACTCCTAAGAAATTCCAATTGGTCTGATGAAAACCTTGTGTTATATCATTAGTTCCATATGAACCTGTATTGATAATAACTTCTCCAATGGTGTAATCAATGCTTCCGCTTGCATTAGAGTATGAGTCTCCTTGTGTTGAAACTACCTCTTGTGCGTATGTGATTGAAGTTATAACAAGTGTAACAATTAGTAATAGTGCTTTCATACTGTTGATTTCAGTTTTCTCAAATATAATCAATTAAAATTAATCATTTATACCCCGCCATTGTAAGTCATCTATAATTGTATGATGAGGTAATACGTATAACACTGGCTATAATCCATTGCTTAAATCTCGTTTCGAATGATAAATCATTCTAACTCGCACATTCTTTTATCTAAATTAAGTTTATCTTTAATCAAACGCAACGGCGCATAGCCTAATCGTTAGCAGTAAATGTAAACTTGTAGTATTGGCCTGAAAATTGTGTAAATGTTATTTCTAAATAAAATTAGCTTATAAAACATTTACTCTGAATTAATTTCATTCTAAGCCTTACGTTTTCTAACGTTCAGATTAATAATATTCGTATATTTTCAGATGATTAATCCTTTGCTTTTATTTATGGATTAGTTAGAAGTCCTATTATACTCACAGTTATTAAAAATACTTATTGTTGTTTTAACAAAAAGTATTTTTAATTACATTTGTGCTTTTATAATATCTTATTAAAATTAAATGCTAGCATGAAAAAAAGCTTCATAATTTCAATCTTCGCCCTATTTATATCATCCCAATTTTCATTTTCACAACAAATGCCTCTCGATTTTTCAGATAACTCTGATGTGTTTAGCAACTGGGGAGGTAGTACATTTACAACGGCACCTTCACCAACAGACGCAAATAATACAGTAGGTCAATTTGGTCGTGATATTTCTGTTTTAGAACAGGGTAATTATATGGATTTAGATAGATCTATTGACTTAGATTTTAATGATGTAATAACATTAAAGTTTTATGCCTCTGATGCTAATTCTCATACAGTTATAGTTAAGCTTGAGAGCGGAACAAACGCAAATATAGAAGTAGAAGCAACAACAACTTCTCAGAATATGTGGACAGAACTGACCTTTGATTTTTCAACTATTGGAGGTAATGGTGAATATAATAGGTTAACTATTAGAATTGATGATGGAAGTTCAGTTGCTGGAACTTTTTTAATAGATGATATTGATGATGGTTCTGTACATGTAGACCTTAATGCAATTGATGTAGAGTACACGGATTTAGTTTGGTCTGATGAGTTTGATACACCCGGAAAAACAGCAATTAATTCTATAAATTGGTTTCATCAAACACAATTACCAGCAGCAGGAAGCTGGTTTAATGGAGAAGAGCAGCATTATACAAATCGTATAGAAAATTCTTTTGTAGAAGACGATAATTTAAATATTGTTGCCATCAAGGAATCTTTTACAGACCAAGGCGTAACAAAACAATATACGTCTGCAAGGTTAAACTCCAAGTTTGCGTTTACCTATGGAAGAGTTGATGTAAGGGCCAAATTACCAGCAGGTAGTGGTACCTGGCCAGCTATTTGGACTTTAGGTAGGAATGTTAGCGAATCTGGAGCTTACTGGCAAACTCAAGGTTTTGGTAATACTTCATGGCCTTCCTGTGGTGAAATAGATATTATGGAACATGGGTTAGGTACTGTAAATCATACATCGAGTGCATTGCATACACCTTCAAGCTCTGGAAGCACTATAAACACTGCTTCTCAAGTAATTAGTGATGTTACTAATAATTATCATATATACTCAGTTAATTGGTCTCCAAATCAAATTACATTTTTAGTTGATGGTGTGGGATTCTATACTTATAATCCAGCTGTTAAAGATGCAAATACATGGCCATTTGATTTAGAGCAATATCTAATATTAAATATTGCAATGGGTGGAATATCTGGGTCAATTAGTCCTTCATTTACTCAAAGTCCAATGGTTATTGATTATGTCAGGGTCTATCAAAACAATGGTTTAGGTGTTAAGGATAATTCGCAATTAAATTCTTCAATTCAGGCTTATCCAAATCCAGTGAACGATATTATTTATTTAAAAGCTGATGTGCCTCTTACTAAATTGACGCTTTGCGATGTTTCTGGTAAATATATTCTTACACAAGAAAAACCTAAAGAAAGCATTAATGTAAGTGCTTTAAGTCCGGGTGTTTATATTCTTGAGATTTATTCAAACCAAGAGAAATCACAGAAAAGAGTGATCATAAATTGATCCTTATTCCTCCCCAGTTATTAAGTGCGCATAGAGTAAAGGAGGTAATACTAAATTATATGACTGTCTTTATCACGGTCACATGTGGAAGAATTGATTCCTGATCTAATGGTAGTTCAAAATAAAAAGTATGATTTGAGCATAAACCTCACCGAATGATAATACTGATAATACTGCTAACATTACCTATACTCCATTGCTAAATCTCGCTACGAATGATAAATCATTCCAGCTCGCAAGTCCTTACTCCGAATTAAATTTTATCTTTAGTCAACGCAACGGCGCATAGCCTTAACGTTAACCACAATATTAAAAATATGAAAGTAATAACACTAATATTCACCATTACATGTGCCGTTCTTTCGTTTGGACAATCAACCCCGACAGAAGAGTTTATTGATTCCATCGTTGCACATTCAATGAGCAACCTACCTCAAGCTGGTGTTGCAATTGGTGTTGTAAAAGATGGTAAAATCATTCATCTTAAAGGCTATGGTGTGGCTTCCGTTGAAACTGAGGAAGCAGTAGATGCAAATACTATGTTTGCGATTGCTTCCAATTCTAAAGCATTTACAGCTGTTGGACTAGCAATTCTAGTTGATAGGGGGGTAATAACATGGCAAGATAAAGTCGTAAAGCATATTCCTGAATTTAAGATGTATGATCCATATGTCACAGATAACTTTACCATTTTAGATTTACTAACCCACAGAAGTGGACTAGGATTGGGCGCTGGGGATCTTATGCTTTTCCCGGATGGCAATGACTTCACTATTGACGACATAATCAATAGCTTCCAGTATCAGACACCCAATTCACCATTTAGAACAAAATATGACTATGACAACTTGCTATACATTGTCGCTGGTGAATTAACTTCAAGATTGTCGGGTAAAACCTGGCCAGAATTTATTAATGATGAGATATTCTCTAAACTAGGAATGTCAAAAAGTGCCGTGTTTCGATCAAATATCAAAAGCTTAGAAAATATTGCTGAGGGACACAAAAGTACCTTAGAAAAGGTGACTCAGATTGCCGCCTTTGACATAGATGGTGGAGTAATTGCAATTGGTTCAGCTGGAGGTATTTATTCAAATGCAACGGATATGTGTCAATGGATGATGACTCTGCTTCATTCTGGAAAATACGGTGATAGTTTAGAACATGAGCTGATTTCTGAAAATGCTCATAATGAACTATGGAAAACCCATACTATGCTAGGAAATAAAGTAAAAGGATCAGAGTACTATAACAACCACTACGATGCCTATGGATTAGGTTTTTACCTTGGAGATCAAAATGGATATACAGTTGTTGATCATACCGGAAGTGTCCCTGGTATGCTTTCTAAAGTAACAATGATTCCTGAGATGAATGTTGGGATCGTGGTACTTACCAATAGCGCTCCAGGAGGTATAAGTCTGATTTCGATAACGAATGAAATTAAAGACGAATTTCTTGGGTTAGGCGATAAAGATTGGATTGAATGGGCCGAAGAGTTATTGAATAACAGAAAGGAATCATCAGGTGAAGTCGTTGATTCAGTTTGGGCTGAAGTTGCTAAAGCAAGTAACAAGAAAGTCAAATTTAAAACGTACGTTGGCCACTTTAAAGATGATTGGTTTGGAGAGATTGAAATCTACGAGAAAAATAATGAATTATGGTTTAAGTCAAAAAGATCTCCAAAACTTCATGGTCAGATGCAATTCTATAAAGACAATACATTTGCAATTATGTGGCCAGACAGAGATCTAGAATGTGATGCATTAACCGTATTCGAACTTGATAATAAAGGAATTGCTCAGTCATTTACAATGAAAGGAATCTCTCCAAGCATTGATTTTAGTTACGATTTTCAGGATCTTGATTTACAAAGAATTAAGTAGCTGTGGTTAACATCGCCTATACTTTATGCCGAAAGTATTATATTCGAGAATCGGCACAAAAGCATAGCCTTATCGTTATGCACAATAGAAGGTTTGGGTGCGCCATGTCCGAGAGATGCCCAGAGTAGGTAACACCCAAACAAGGTAAACAGCGCTTTTTATTTGGTGGGGTTAATCTCCTTTTTTCTCTTTCCACGCACGCAACAGCATTTACAAATTCCCGATGG
>CAJQQA010000191.1 GCA_905480355.1 uncultured Flavobacteriales bacterium
CTTCAAAATTTCAAAAAGTAGATCTAGTATAACTAATCATTTAAGACTATTAAAGTTACCGCCTGAAATTCAAGCAGGTGTATTCTCAAATGAAATAACAATGGGACATGCAAGAGCTCTCGTTTCAGCAGGTGATGAGAACAGTCAAGTGACATTATTTAACCGTGTAATAAACGAGAATTTATCGGTTCGTGACATTGAGGCTTTGATACGTGGTGAGGAAATTAATAAACCCTCATCAAAGAATTCGAATGGGAAAAAGTCTGAAAAAATCGCGATTTCAAATACCGAATTAGTATTAAAAGAGCGACTAAGTGATGTTTTATCTACGAATATAAAAATTCAAAAAAGTCCAAAAGGAAATGGTAAAATAATAGTAGAATTTACTTCTGGCAATGATTTAGAACGAATTATGGAATTGCTTAATCAATAATGAGAGCTTTATTTGTCTTGACTCTACTGTTACCGCTTGGGTTATTTTCACAAAGTAATTCAAACACATCATTTAGCGATACATCCTATTTAATTAACGATTCAATAAAAGTACATTCACCCAAAAAGGCAGTGTTATTTTCAGCTATTCTTCCTGGTGCAGGACAAGTATATAATCATACGGCAATGCCTAAGGGGAAAAGAAAAGCCTTTTGGAAAGTACCTTTGATTTATGCTGGACTAGGAGCAAGCACCTATTTTTTTCTTAAAAAGCAGTCCTTACAAAAAGAGCTAAAAACAGAATACCAGTTGCGTTTAGATACTGGCTTTGGCACAGAAAAATGGAACGATTATGATGATCAAGGGATTCTCGTTCTTTTTGACCAAGAACTGAACCGAAGAGATATGTCTATTTTACTTCTAGGACTAGTATATATTATTCAGCTAGTTGATGCTGGTGTTGAAGCTCATTTTGTGTCTTTCGATGTATCTAAAGATTTAACGATGAGTTTTGAACCAACTGTATTTAATAATCAAAACATTGGTCTCAAATTATCACTTAATTTTCGTTAAAAACCTTGTTAACTCAGGACAAAACTCTATTTTTGTTTTGAAATGAATATAGCACTGATTGGATATGGTAAAATGGGCAAAATTGTTGAAGAAATAGCTCTGTCAAGAAACCATACAATTATCGGAAAAGTAAACAGTTCAAACCACATAGAAGATCTTGACTTTTCAAAAATTGATGTTGCGATAGAGTTTAGTATCCCGCAATTAGCAGTGAAGCATATTGAATATTGCATATCGAAAAACACGCCTGTAGTTGCTGGAACTACCGCCTGGAATGATCAATTAGCTTATGTAAAAGACATCGTATTGAAAGCCAATGGAACATTGCTTCATGCTTCAAATTTCAGTGTTGGAGTAAATATCTTTTCTGAAATCAATCAAAGGCTCGCTCAACTAATGGCTCCACAAAAAAATTATGAGGTTTTTGTTGAAGAAGTTCACCACCTCCAAAAACTCGATGCACCAAGTGGAACAGCAACTTCCCTTGCTGATGATATTCTCTTAAATAATGAAAGCTTAAGCTCTTGGTTGCACCAAGAAAACACTGAGCCTATAACCAATAACAATCAATTTGGCGTGGTTTCTCATCGTAAAGAAGGTGTTCCTGGAACGCATTCTATCACCTACTCTTCTGATATTGACACAATCGAAATAACACATACTGCTCATAGCAGACAGGGATTTGCATTAGGTGCAGTTCTTGCCGCTGAATGGGTATACAATAAAAAAGGCATCTTCACAATGAAAGATGTAATCAAAAATTAATTCATGAATGTACTTTACTTTTATTTATATATTTTAGTTCACCCATATCTTGCACTTTGGTGGAAAAGCTTTGAACAGGCGGGATTCAAAAAATGGCAAGCCCTAATCCCTGGTCTGAATTACTACATTGCATTTAAGATTGGAGCAAAAAAACCTTGGTGGGTATTATTATTGGCTTTTCCAGGAGTTCACCTTGCAATGCTAGCCGTTGTAAATACCTCTTACATTCGACGATTTGGTTACTTTTCATTAGTAGATACACTTCAAGGAGTCTTCTTCCCTTATATCATAATGGCTAAAATTGCCAATTCTAAAAACGATTGCTTGCCTGAAACAAATTGGGCAAACACAAAGGAAATGGGAGACAGAGAATGGGGAGACCATTTAGCACTCTTCTTAACTTTACCTATAATTGGACATGCTCTTGCATTAGGAATTGGGGCAGTTACTCGTCATAAACCAGGAGAGAAATCAAAAGTAAAAGAATGGGGAGATTCTTTAATGTTTGCACTTGTTGCTGCAAGCATTATAAGAACTTATGTTTTTGAACCATTTCAAATTCCAACGGGATCGATGGAGAAAACCTTATTGGTAGGTGACTTTTTATTCGTGAACAAACTTGCTTATGGACCTAAAGTTCCTGTTACTCCTCTCTCCTACCCACTTGTTCACAATACAATACCTTGGATTGATGTTAAATCTTATCTTGGACTAGAAACTTCTAAATATACCCGTCTTCCTGGTTTTTCTAAAGTAAATAGAAATGATGTTGTTGTTTTTAACTACCCTTCTGGAGATACCGCTGTATATGACCCAAGAATGCCAAATGGCCTAATGGGACATGATTATCATGGAATTGTATTAACGGAAGCGCAAAGGTTATTCGAAAGCAACAATAAAACAAAGAGTGATTTTCAAATCGCTACAAAATTCTATACAGATAGTCTTTCAAAAGTTAATATGAACCTTGCGGATAGTGCTAAAATATCACTAGACCAAGCTAATCTTCTTGCTCAAAATTACATATATGACAACTTTATCGGTGAATTAGAGAATTGGAAGAACAAAGCTCGACATTTATTAGCTGTTGAAAAGATGGCATTTGAAAGAGGTACTGGTCAAATGATCAATCATTATGGTGTAATTTATCGTCCAGTTGACAAACGTGAAAATTACATAAAAAGGTGTGTTGGAATTCGCAAAGATTGGATCGAAATAAAGGAATCCGTATTGTACATCAATGAAGAGCCTGCATTCGTTTCTAGTACGCAAAACATAGAATATACAGTGTCTAACGTTAAAATACTTTCTATTCCCGAAATGGATGAAAAATACGGTTTAGAAGCATATAAGTATACGACTGGACAGCATTTTCCGAGACAAGATTATAGACTGATACCACAAACAGGAGACTATGTAATGCAATTAACGAAAACTCAAATTAAATTGCTTAAAAAAGATAATCCTGAAGCAACATTTAATGTAAATATAACGCCACAATATTCTGACATTGAGGACTATAATCCGACAAGTACTGAGTTAATTGCCAATTTGCATACTTTTCCAAAAGATGTTTTCGTCAATAATACAATGACTGATTTTACCAAGTTTCAAGTTCCATATAGAGGACAAACAATTAAAATCAATTCAACTAATATCGCCTGGTTTAGACGTATTATTACCGCATACGAAGGCCACACTTTGAAAGAGTCTAAAGATGGGATTTACATCGACGGAAAGAAGACCGGGACATATACATTTGCTATGGATTATTATTGGCTTATGGGAGATAATAGATACAACAGTGCCGATTCAAGAGTTTGGGGGTTTGTTCCCGAAGATCATGTTGTTGGAAAAGCATCTATGGTGTGGTTTTCAAAAAGTCCATACAAAGGTATAAGATGGGATCGATTATTTAATATCATCAAATAATCATGCTACCCGTTTTTCCGATCACCTATTTTGGAAGTATTGCTTATTATCAAGAATTAGCGAAATATTCTAACGTGATTATCGAGAGAAAAGAGCATTTCCCTAAGCAAACTTATCGGAATCGATGTGATATACTTGCGGGAGATGGAATTCTTAATTTATCTATTCCAACAAAACGCACAAACGGTTCTAAAACCAAAACAGAAGATATACTCCTTTCTAATGAAGAGAATTGGAGAATAAGGCACTGGAGGTCAATTACAAGCGCCTATCAAGCGGCCCCATATTTTGATCATTATGGCTTAGAAGTCAAAGAATTAATATTTAATGAAGAAACTAGTTTTCTTAATTTTAATATCGCAATTACGAAACGAATATTGCGCTGGCTAGATCTCAATATTGATTTAGAATTATCCACAGAATTTTCGCCATTAATTGAAAACGATTACAGATTAGATCTTGTAGCTAAAAATAAGTTTCAGGACCTCTCTAAATCTCCATATATCCAAGTTTTCCCGAACAGTAGCAGCTACAAGGAAAGCTTATCAATACTTGATGCCATTTTTTGTGCAGGACCAATGGCGCGCCTTTTGATACTAAAATAATAATTGTATTTTACTCAAATGAAAATAATGAAAATAAATATTATCGCTTTAAGCTTACTTTCCCTCTTGTCATTTGGATCTTGTTCACAAACTGATCGTACAATTGCATTCTATAATATTGAAAACCTATTTGACACGATAAATTCGCCTTCGACAAATGATAGTGAGTATCTTCCTAATGCCAGTAAAAAGTGGGATTCAGGAAAGTATTTTGAAAAAATTAAGCATATTAATGAAGTCGTAGCTAAGCTAAACTCCCCTATTATTCTTGGGCTTTGTGAAATTGAGAATGAACAAGTTGTCAGAGACGTAGTTCAAGGTGGTGATATGAATGGCAAATATGGCATAGTTCATTTTCAAAGTCTAGACAAACGTGGAATTGACAATGCAATCATTTATGACAGCTCTCTACTTAAATTGACATCTAAGGGGATTGTTCGTTTTGATATGCCAGAAGGCTTCACACCGAGCAGAGATATTGTATGGGCAAAATTTAAACACAAAGATACCGAGATATTAACAATGGTGAACCACTGGCCTAGCCGTAGCGGTGGTCAAGTAATTAGTGAACCAAAACGTCTAGTTGCAGCGGTTGCTGCCAGAACATTTATAGACTCTGTACTTTCAGCTAGCCCAGACATGAATATTGTCTTCATGGGGGATTTAAATGATTACCCTGATAATATTGCCCCAAAAATGATAAGCTCTACGTTAAAACCAATGATTACGGCTAAGTCTGGCAAGTTTGGTGGTTCTCATAATTATCGGGGAGAATGGAATGTTCTTGACTACATTATGATCTCTTCTAAATTTTCAAAAAATAAAAACTCAATCAGTGTTATTAAAAATTCTGGTAAAATCCATAGTTACGATTTTCTATTATCCACCTACAAAGGAAATATTGTTCCATTTAGAACATTTGGTGGGAAGAAATATCTAGCTGGCTATTCTGACCATCTTCCCGTTACAATAGGAATTAAGATAAAATAGTAAAAATGAATACAGCTCCCTACCCAATATAATCTTGAAGAATGATTGTTGCACTAACTTTGTCAATCAACCCTTTCTCTTTTTTTTGTTTTTTTGTCGCCCCAGCAAAATGCATTGATTGACTCGCCATTTTTGATGTAAAACGCTCATCTAACAATTCTAACTTTACTGTGGGGAATTCTTTTTCTAGTGTACTCTTCAAGAGTAATACATTTTGTGTTACATGAGCATCCTCATTGTTTAGTCTTTTAGGTAAACCCAGAACAATTGTATCAACTTTCTCTCTCACTACCAAAGCTTTAAGATATGTCATTAAATTGGCAGAATCTACTGTTTCTAAACCGAAAGCAAACATTTTAGCGTCATCAGAGATTGCTACTCCAGTTCTTTTTAACCCAAAATCCAACGCGACTATTTTACTCATTCCATAAAGGTAGGGAATTTATGTAGATTTAGCAGTTGACATATTGCCATTGGTGATTGGTTCGATTACATGAATCTAGCTGATGACAAAAGCTAACTGCTAAAGACCTTTTTAACACCACATAATTCTTATCTTTATAAAAAAATATTCATGAGGTCAATCATAGAAAGCGCTTGGGAAAACCGAGATTTATTAAAGGAAAAATCAACGCAAGATGCAATTGAGCAAATTATTGAAGAGGTTGATAAAGGACTGTTGAGAGTTGCTCAGCCTCAAGATGATGGAATATGGATTATTAATGAATGGGTGAAAAAGGCAATAGTAATGTACTTCCCTATTCGAAAAATGGAAACAATAGAAGTTGGACCATTTGAGTTTCATGATAAAATGAAGCTAAAAACAAATTATAAAGAACTAGGTGTTCGAGTTGTTCCTCATGCTATTGCCCGTTACGGTGCATTTGTTGCTCCTGGAGTAATCATGATGCCTTCATATATCAATATTGGAGCGTATGTAGATTCTGGAACCATGGTCGACACTTGGGCAACTGTTGGGTCATGTGCACAAATTGGCAAAAATGTACATCTTAGTGGTGGAGTGGGAATAGGAGGTGTATTAGAACCTTTACAAGCATCTCCTGTAATTATAGAAGATGGTGCATTTATTGGTTCACGGTGTATTATTGTGGAAGGTGTTCACATCGGTAAAGAAGCTGTTTTGGGAGCGAACGTTGTTTTAACAAAATCGACTAAAATTATTGACACAACAGGAACTGAACCTATAGAAATTAAAGGATATGTTCCTGAACGAAGTGTTGTAATTCCTGGATCTTACACAAAGAAATTTCCTGCTGGTGAATTCCAAGTGCCTTGTGCATTAATTATTGGTAAACGAAAAGCTTCTACAGACTTGAAAACTTCATTGAATGAGGCTTTGAGAGAGAATGATATTGCTGTTTAAAATTTCTTAGATAAAAAAGTCATTACTGTCCACAAAAATACCTCTTCTGCAAATCAAAAGAGGTATTTAAAAGATAATTTTCTTTTTTTAATCGTTCTCTAACTTAATCAAATTCAAAGCAGAACCAGCTCTATACCATTCAATTTGTTGTGAGTTATACGTATGATTTAATTTAATCGACTCTGAATTTCCATCAGCATGCACAATCTCCAATGTCAATTGTTTACCTGAAGAGAATTCATTCAAATCAACGAAATTAAACGTATCGTCCTCTTTTATTCTATCATAATCTGATTCAACATCAAATGTTAATCCTAACATTCCTTGTTTCTTCAAATTCGTTTCATGAATTCTAGCGAATGACTTAACAATAACTGCTTTAACACCTAAGTGGCGTGGCTCCATTGCAGCGTGCTCTCTCGAAGAACCTTCACCGTAATTATGATCGCCAACTACAATTGTCGATATTCCTGCTGCTTTATAAGCTCTTGCTGTTGCTGGAACCTCTCCTTTAGCGCCCGTCAATTGATTCACAACTTCATTAGTTGCTTCTCCATATGCATTTACAGCACCTATTAAGCAATTATTTGAAATATTATCTAAATGACCTCTATATCTCAGCCAAGGTCCAGCCATTGAGATATGATCAGTAGTGCATTTCCCAAGAGCTTTAATCAAGAGTTTTGCACCATTAATATTCTCACCATCCCATTTGTCAAAAGGAGCTAGTAATTGCAATCTTTCTGAATCTTCTTTAACATTAATAACAATACCGCTTCCATCAGCAGCAGGAGCCTGATAACCATTATTTTCAACAGCAAAACCTCTTGACGGCAATTCATCTCCTGTTGGTGCATCCAATTTCACTTGTTCACCATTTGCATTTGTCAATGTATCCGTTATTGGATTAAATCCTAAGTCACCCGAAATTGCGATTGCTGCAACCATCTCTGGAGATGTTACAAAAGCATGCGTATTTGGATTTCCATCCGCTCTTTTAGAGAAATTTCTATTGAATGAATGAACGATAGTATTCTTCTCTCCTTTCTCTGCTCCTGTTCTATCCCATTGTCCGATACAAGGTCCACAAGCATTTGTAAAGATCGTTGCATTTAAATCTTGGAAAGGTTTAAGTAAACCATCTCTTTCAGCTGTAAATCGCACTTGTTCAGATCCTGGGTTAATTCCAAATTCAGATTTTGTAATCAATCCTTTATCAACAGCTTGTTTAGCAATTGAAGCAGCACGAGCTAAATCCTCATAAGAAGAGTTAGTACAAGAACCAATTAATCCCCATTCAACTTTCAACGGCCATCCGTTTTTTGTAGCCTTTGCTCTCATTTCTGCTACTGGAGTTGCCAAATCTGGCGTAAAAGGTCCATTTACATGAGGAGAAAGAGTAGAAAGATCGATTTCAATTACTTGATCAAAGTATTTTTCTGGGTTTGCATAAACTTCAACATCTCCTGTTAAATGTTCTGCAATTTTATCTGCTGCATCAACAATATCTTGACGATCTGTTGCCGCTAAATATCTTCTCATTGAATCATCGTAACCAAAAGTTGAAGTTGTAGCTCCAATTTCAGCTCCCATATTACAGATTGTTCCTTTTCCAGTTGCAGACATTGAAGTTGCACCTTCACCGAAATACTCAACGATTGCACCAGTACCACCTTTTACGGTAAGGATTCCTGCCACTTTTAAGATTACATCTTTAGAAGATGTCCAACCATTTAATTTTCCAGTTAACTTAACACCAATTAGTTTTGGCATTTTTAATTCCCAAGCCATTCCTGCCATAACATCAACAGCATCAGCACC
>CAJQQA010000192.1 GCA_905480355.1 uncultured Flavobacteriales bacterium
CAAGGGTCGAAAAAGTTGGTCAAAATGTACCTCGCAAAGCCTTCCATGGGAAATGTAACAAGGCTTCGGCCCGTGTCACAATCACAAAATCTCGCAACGGTAGCCTACGGTCAATGGTCACAGTAACCCCGGGCGGTAAGCACGAGCCAGTTTCTTCCAGATGGAGTAATATCGTAGGCAATATTGCGAATGCATTACTACTCAGATCTGTGAGAGAAACCAATCAAGACAAGCTGGCACGCGTCTGTAACAAGTTGAGGACAGTAGATGAGGCTCTCATGCGAGAGGGCATCGCCAATTCCCACTTTGAGCTTGAGCAGGTTAGCTCTGGCTACTCTTGATGCATTTCCTGATTCATTGATTTCCTTGTGCAACAGCAAAATAAGCTGTTCTATATCAAAGCGATCATTCTCATTCTTGAGCTTGGCTTTAAGATAGCTTTCTAACCTATCGAAAGCTTCACTGTCGTTCTTATTCATAATGTAATTTAAGCATTGACTTAGACGAAGCTAACCTTTTTGCTACTAATTACCGATAGATGGATTAAATAAAATGAGAAAATGCTTTCGGTAGCAAAAACAGATTCATATTCTATATTTCATTAATTTTTTAACACAAAAATAGTGGAGTAGGCGGGAGTTTTTTCTAACTTTTTAGAGGAAGATTTGGAGACTTTTAAAAGTCTCATTGATTTATAAATTTCGGTTAAACAATAAGTTTTGTATAAGCAGCTCTGTTTATTTAATTATTATGTATAATTTTAAGTATATCTATATTAGATATTACATAACCAAAACTTAACACATGAAAAAAGTACTATTATTTGTTTTTATAGGGATTTCAACCCTATCTAATGCTCAAAGTTCAATTCAACCAAACGTTGGTTTTAACTTTTGGAAAATTGCCGATTTTGATATTCAATCTTATATGGAATTTGGAGTCCAATATGAGCTCGGCATTACTGATCAATTGGGATTAGACCTTGGTGTATCATATAATACTTCAGCTGATCTCGAAGGTTTTATTCAACTAAGCCTCGGCGGAAGATACAATTTCAATGAGCTCAATGATGGAGCTTTTGTTGGAGTTGGATTTGGATATGGATTTCTTGAGGGATATAATACAATAGAGTTCGGAAGTAATTTTGGTTACTCAATCCCATTGGGGCCTGGGAGTTTAAATCCAAGTATTGGTTTAGGCTATTTGTCATTTGGGTCTGATGGATTTAGATTGGGAGGATTACATATACCGCTTAATGTATCTTATTCGATTGTATTTTAATAATTTAATGTTTTAATAATTTAATAAGCCCTTCAGAAATGAGGGGCTTTTATTTAGCTTCTAATAATCTGTAGGCTTATTTTTTATTGCTTTCGCATTAACTTGATGTTCTCAGATTATGAAAACACGAATTGTATTTTTATGGATTCCAAAGGAGTGCGTTCCTCCCAGGCCATCTCTATTATTCTCTCTGTTTGAATTACTACAATTTCTTTATGTTTCAGTGGTTTTAAGGTCTGCAGGGATGTACTTTTTGTAATTTTGTACTTCGATCTCACCGGCTTGCAAAGAATTCATTAAACCTAGCAAACCAATTAGTGTGCGGTTTACATATACGAAATGGGGTGAACCTCTTTTCCCTTGAAGTTCTTGAAGCGCTTTGTTGTTTTTTAATTCATTCCCT
Source organism: uncultured Flavobacteriales bacterium (assembly GCA_905480355.1). GTDB lineage: Bacteria > Bacteroidota > Bacteroidia > Flavobacteriales_D > Crocinitomicaceae > UBA4466. The sequence goes on from CAJQQA010000192.1 coordinate 1,685, forward strand.
ATAATCAATAACTGTTTGAAATATTCAGGATCACTAAAGTCAAATTTTTCAAATTGATACGGTTTATTTATAATCGACAATACATTATGGAAGGTTGATTTGATTGTTTTAATATCTGCCTCTGTATCTGAGTCATTGATGAGCTCAAGTTCTTTTAATAAACTCAGAAAAGTTGTCTCATTCTCTGTGTTTTCAATGTCAGCTAATTTAAAAAATGATTGATGAAAATCAAAAGGAATTTCCTTCATACAACCAAAATCCAATACGACAAGTTGGTTATTCTCAGTTACCTTAAAGTTACCTGGGTGAGGATCTGCGTGTACTTTTTGGTGCACATGAATATGATACTGGAAAAAATCCCACAATGACTGTGCGATTTGATTCCTTTTCTCTTGATTTAACTCTTGATCAGCATATTCAGATAAATGTAATCCATCCATCCATTCCATTGTGAGCAATGTTCTGCTAGAAATCTCTTTATTGACTTTTGGAATAATAATATTTTTTAATGGTTTTGATAACTGCCTTGCTTCAATAAGACTTTGTTGTTCAAGAATATAGTTAGTTTCTTCCAACAACTTATTTTGCACTTCTTTAAAGTAGTCTTCAATATCTTCTTTTTTCAACTTGAGTATTCGCAAAGCTATTGGTTTCACTAAACGCAAGTCACTCACAATACTTTCTGCAACTCCTGGGTACTGTATTTTAACAGCATACTTTTTTTCATTGATCCAAGCTTCATGAACTTGGCCAACACTTGCGGCATAGCTGCTTTCTCTTTGAAATCGAGTAAACACATCTTCTGGATAAGATTTTATTGCGCTTTTGAATGTTTTGCGAGCCAACGGTCCCGAAAGTGGTGGAACACTGAACTGAGCTAAAGAGAACTTCTCTACATATTCTTTCGGCAATATGCCATCGTCCATACTCATCATCTGGGCCATTTTTAGAACACTTCCTTTCAGTTCAGAAAGACCGTCATAAATATCAGAAGCGTTGTCTTGATTCAATTTTTTTCGAGCAGTTTCTTCCGTTGAAACTACTCGATTACCTAAGTATTTGACATAATTTGTCCCTACTTGGGCGCCAACTTTAAGCAATTTACTTGCCCGTTGGATTTTTGTTTGGGGTATATGATTTATAGACTTCATGACTTTCCGAACATGAACTTTCCTAAATCAAAAACACTTTCCATAACATTGGATTCAGCCAAATCAAAAGTTAGTTTTAAGCTTTTTTCAATGAAAATATCTGTTTTTTCAAAATCGGCTGAATCGTCTTTTAACCAATACAAAAGAATAGAGCAAAATTGCATCCATACTCCTGCTTCCAATGCTTTGTCTTTAATCGAATTTTCAGGGATAAAAGATAGTGCTGGAGTATTTAAATCTAGGTGCTGCACGAAATGAGAAAAACTGGTTTTTACAGGTTTAAGCACGTTTAATCTAGATAATGCCGCACGATTTCCAGGAAGTATAAAAAGTACAAGAGATCTGTTCGCCTTTAAAATTTCTGTGAATGTAAAGTAGAACGTAAGTAATGATTCTCGAGAATTATGCTTTTCATCTTCTGCAGAATTCTTATGGGTAAGCTCAATTGCATTATCAACGAAATGCCTGAGTATTTGAGCCTCGATAGATGCGAAATTCGCAAAATGCTTATAAATATCTGATTCATCTAATTCAATATGCTTAGCGAATGCTGCCATTGTCTGCGGACGCGAATTATACTCAATCACATAATTTGAATAGGCTGATAAAATTTCCTTAGTTTCCATTTTGTTTAATTATTTATATATAAAGTTAAACAAAGTTATTTGTTTATCGTTAATTCTGCGGATTTATTTGATTGTGTACAACCTGCGATTAGCAAATAATAAGGCAGATGAATTAACGTTAAAAAAAAATAACGCATGGAAACCCTACAATGAAATAAAAATTCGATAGACTGTCGGGAAAGTCTAAATAAATGAATCTTAAAATCATTGTTTGTAATGCTTGTTTACACTGCAGAATAATGATTAACGTTTTCTAACTTCTGTTAACACGGATAACACTTCTTTTCTCGATGTACAATTAGCAATAATGGTTAAAATTTCGTATTCTGAATTCAGTTACTTCAATTCTTGTATCATTAAAAGAAGCAATTTAATTTTCTAATAGATAATTGAACAAAGAATAAGAGATGCTGTTTTTTCACATCTTTTTCTTTTCATCCAGCATATCCAAATAAATATCCTCAACATGCTCGCGAGCCCACTTAAATTTTCTTAAAAATTTCAGGCTTACTTTTATTGAAGGGCTGTGTTTAAAACAGAGAATATTGACTTCGTCTGCCAGGTATTTCCAGCCATAATGGTCTACCAGACTTTCTAATATCTGGGCAAGTTTTACCCCATGCAAGGGATGATCGAGTTGTTCTTGGGTAGCTTGTCTCTTGATTTTTTTAGCAAACCCTTTCTCATCCTGACCATCCTTGGTTTTCGGTTTTTCAGATAGTTTATCCTCGTGATTATTTTCTGTGTCCATTGTTAATGTGATATTTAATTCCCTGTTTCAGAATCGCTTAACGGTCTTGGCTATCAGTAGTTGCGTGGTTTAGCACCTAACTTTACAAGTACACACCAAACTGAAAACCAGAGAGCACTTTCAGAAGTAAGGGCGACCAAGTAATTACTTATAGCCATTGTTGTGCTTTCGTTATTTCTTATTTGAGTTGCACTCTTTTTTTAGCTGATTGTAAGTTGATTCACTTTCTAAATGCCAATCATTAGCAGGAAGTGTTTTTAAAATTTTATTCCAATATAAATACTATTGCCACCACATTATCTAAAACCTATTCACTAATGTAAACGGTTCTATCATTTAATGGTTGTGTTGGTCTATAATTATTTCTTGGCATAAGGTCTGCTATTGCTTTAACCTGAGCTGGAGAAATCTTAATAGGGTCTTTAAATAAAAACCAGTTTACGCCTTCTGTACATGGAGGTGTAGTTAAAGAACCTGTATAATAATAATGCTTAAAATCACCTAAGATATATTTAGAAAAACTATGTGCTTTACCTATCGCTTTTGTTTCACCTGGCTGAACCGGTAAATAAGATTCTAAGAAATCAAAAGCATCACTTTCTTCTCCTTCAGTAACCATAACAGCGAACACAACAAACCCTTTATCCTCACTTACATGTACCATATGAATAACTAGTGGGAAATGCATTCCATTTACTGAATGCTCTGATGTTGCATGAAAATGAAACTGTGCAAGATTATAGCGTTTTCCTTCAAAATTTACGTAGTTATCTTTGTCACCAAAATTAAATTGTACTGAATGACCATTGTTAGTAACATCATGAATTGTAGTAGCCCCATGATAATTGATGTCTGAAGCTTTTAAACTTGATGCTTTGGTTACTGCATTTGCAGTTACAATATCAATAGGTGATTGATGGTTTCCACCACAAGCTGATTCTTTTAACATTTCTGGCCAATGTTCTGGACTTGTTTCACCATCATAACTCCAATGTTTTGGTTCTTCTTTTTTCTCTTCTACAATTTTTTCAGTCTCCATTTCTGTGACATCCTCTTTTTTCTTTTCATCCTTACATGATACCGCAAAAATCATGACGATAACAGCAGATACTAATACTAGTTTTTTCATTGTTTATATTTGTTTTATATCCCTAAATTAGTAAATCAATCCGAAAATGATTCTCCCCCTTCTGTCAGATACTTTATTACGCAAGAATTCTCCATTTGGTAAATAAGTCAAAATGTTTTTTATTTAAATGAATCTAATTTACAAAGCAGCGTTGGCCAATTTAGCCTGAATTGCTTGCATTCTCGTTTACTGCTCCATTTCAAATTCTGAAGAGGACGATGCCACTATTAGCTAATACATTATGAGCAATCGTTTGGGGTAGATTAGTAGCGCCAGATGTGCCAATAATAAATAGAATTCCCGTTTGCTTTGAAATTTTTAATACACTATCCCGCTTAAAATATTTTTCATCATAATATTCATCAAACCATAATACATGTGGCCTTAAGTCCTCTTGACATTTTGGGCATCTTAGAGCTTTCCATTCGGACTCAGTAATAACATCTTTATCTCTATCTAATAAGTTGATTGATTTGGGGAATGGGTATAATTCATTTGTACATTCATCCCCACATCTTACATAATCAAAATCTCCATGAATTAGGAAGGTTCGTTTTTCTGAACTACCTGCTTTTTTATGTAACCCGTCTACGTTTTGAGAAATTAAAGCAAATTGATCTTCTAAGGTATTTTCAATTTCTTTTAATAATACGTGACTTTGGTTAGGTCTCGCAATTTCAGTTACTGATTTCCGATAAAGGAACCATTTCCAGACCTCTTTAGATGCAACGCTGAACATTTTAAACGTTCCAATTTCCTCCGCTTTGTAATTTTTAGAACCAGAGACCCAATATCCATCTTTACCTCTGAATGTTGGGATTCCGCTTTCCGCTGATAGTCCTGCACCAACTAAAAAAGTTATCTTTTTCTTCTTTTTCAGACAAAACTTAAGCTGTTCTATTATTCTTTCGTCCATCTTTTTGTAATTGGCGGTAACGTTTAGGCTATGCGCCGTTGCGTTGACTAAAGTTAAAATTTATTTCGGAGTAAGTACTTGCGAGTTTGAATGATTTATCATTCGAAGCGAGATATAAAGCAATGGAGTATAGGTAGTGTTAACGAGACATCTTTTCACAATCGATTTGAATGATTTTGTTTTTCCATTGAATCCAATACTCTTGAAGTCCTTCAGGAGTTTGTTTCAATTCAC
>CAJQQA010000193.1 GCA_905480355.1 uncultured Flavobacteriales bacterium
CTATGATGACTTGGTGTGTTAAAAATAGCTTCAAACCATTTTGGCATTTTATTAATTAATTCTGTATGAATCCAATATTGATAAATCAAACTAATAGACTTTTGTACTAAAACCATCACAGGATGAAATCCTATAAGAATCAATGGGATCCAAAAAATAAATGTATAAAAACTACCGGACCAAGTCTGTCTTAAGGCTGTACTTAAATTATATTTTTTAGAAGAATGATGCACAACATGGCTGGCCCAAAAGAATCTACTTTCATGACTAATTCTATGAAACCAATAATAGCAAAAATCCTCAGAAAATAAAAGAAGAACCCAGGCCCACCAACCAAAAGATATTTGAAATAAATGGTAGAAATTATAAACCAAATAGAATAAACTTAATACAATTCCCTTCGTAAATAAATCAATAGCTACATTTCCCAAACCCATAATTATAGAAGCCCCAGCGTCTTTAAAGCTATATTCCTCAAATTTCACTTTAACGGTTAATATAATTTCAAGAATAATTGTTGTAACAAAAAAAGGAATTGCATAATGAATTAAATCAGGCATGTCGCTTATTTCCATCTAAATGAGTTTTTCAAGGTTTTGTTTCTTCTGTTTTATAAATTTATTTGTTAATTCATAGAATTGAGTTTTTTAGCTGATATTTAACGATTAAGCTATACGCTGTTGCGTTTGATTAAAGATAAAATTAATTTCGGATTAAGCACTTACGGGTTTGAATGATTGATACTTCTAAGCGAGATTTGAAGAAATAGAGTATAGGTAGCCTAAATTTGAATTCAATTAATTTTACTTATTCATGTCTCGTAAAATTGAATCCATTATTTTTGTAGAATGAAGTTACTGTCATTATTAATCTTACTTATAAGTTTCAATACTTTGGGACAAGATGTTTTTTTCGTTAAAGATCATTTAACGCAAGAGGCAATTCCCTTCGTTAAAATTTATCCGAATGACTCCGCTCCTTTTATCGCAGATTTAGATGGAGCATTTTCTTTAACTGGTTCAACTTCCTACTTTTCAGTTAAATATTCAGGGTATAGAGATACAATAATCAATGTTTCGATTTTGTCGGATTCGATTATCTATATGCGGTTGAATGTACAGGAAGTGGAAGAAATATTAGTTGTAGCAGGAGAAAACCCTGCACATCGGATAATTAAAAAGGCGATTGATAATCGTAAAAGGAATCATCCTCTTAAGAACGATGCTTTTACATATACGAGTTATAGTAAGTTTATTTTTGATGTCAAATCAGAGGGGATAAATGAAGAACCTGACTCCACTTTGGGTAATTCAGCTTTAAAATTCAAAAAATTCATTGACAAGCAACATTTGTTTATGATGGAGAGTGCATCAAAACGAACATTTATTCCACCCGCTAAAGACCAAGAAGAGATTACAGCTTATAAAGTTTCGGGATTAAAAAACCCTATTTTTTCCACATTTGCTAATTCGATGCAATCGTTTAGCTTTTATGATAAGCAAATCAGTTTAATGGGTCTTGATTATCTTAACCCTCTAGCAGAAGGTGGTATTAAGCGCTATTTATTTATCTTGGAGGATTCAACTATTCATGCGAATGATACTACGTATACCATTTACTATCGTCCACGTATAAACAAAATTTTTAAAGGTGTTGAAGGTAGAATGTACATTAACACCAATGGATACGCAATAGAAAAAGTAATTGCTTCTCCGCATAATCCGGAGGCATTAATCAAGGTTAAAATAGTACAAGAGTATGAATTTGTTGACGGTGAAAAATGGTTTCCCACAAAATTAAGTACTGAAGTTGATTTTGGTCAAGCTTTGAATCTAGGATTGGATAGTAGTTCCGTGGTGGGTACTGGACATGCATATATAGATAACATAGATATCAATCCTGAACAAAAACTTAAAATCAGAAACAAGAATATTTCTATTCTCACTTCGCCAGATGCCAACGATCTGAAAAATTCGGAATGGGAGACCTTAAGGAGGTATAAAATTACAGAGAAAGAAAAGCGGACATATGAGAAAATAGACAGTTTATCTAAAGTAAATAAGATAGAACAAAAAATTAATGCATTGATGATTCTTGGATCGGGAAAAATTCCAATGGGTAAATTTAACATGGATTTATCTAAAGTTTTGAGATTTAACTACTACGAAGAGTTACGATTGGGTATGGGACTTGAAACTTCTGAAAAGTTGATGAGAAACATTGTACTTGGCGCTTACTTTGGATGGGGGACAGGTGACAAAGATTGGAAATATGGTGGGTATACCACTTTTCATTTCAATAAAAAGCGAGGGATTAAACTAGATGTTAGATTTCAGCAAGATGTCTCACAAAGGGGAGGGATTTCGTATGTTTCTCAAGATTTTAATTTTTTGTCATCCGAATCATTTAAATCCTATCTGATAACAAGAATGGATAGACAGCGGTTGGGTGAAATGGCATTTAATTTTGACATTAAAGCAAATATGTCGATAAGTGTTTTTGGAAATTATCAACGAATAGAATATACAGATGGATATCAGTACATGCCTATTTTAGGAACTACAATGAACCTGTTAAATGCAGACCTTGCTGAAACAGGAATTGAATTGAAATGGAATATATTAGAAAAATACATGCTTCTTGGGAATTTTAAACTATCTCAAGGACAGAAGTATCCGACAATAAAACTGAAGGCTGTCAAGGGATGGAAAAACGTTTTCGATAGCGATTATGATTATGTTCGATTAAATGCTGAAATAGGGCAAACCATAAACTTTATTCGACTTGGGAAGCTCGTGTTAAAAGCAGAGGCTGGTAAGACGATAGGTGAAACACCATTGTTTTTATCCCACACAGGACAAGGAACAGGAGTTGATTGGTTAGTGAGCGTGAAAAATAGTTTTGAAACGATGGCACCAGCGAGTTTCTATAATAAAGAATTTGTGGCGTTCTTCACTCGTTTCTCGTTCCTTTCTATAAGGACTAAGGCAAATTGGAATAGACCAAAATTTAGCTTACATCATGCTTTGGGTTATGGTAACTTTAGTAGTAAAGAAGAGCACACCTATTCGTTTAAATCAATGGATAAAGGCTATTATGAAGTTGGGGTAATCTGTGATGGAATTCTATCTACAAATTCTTCGAGTTTGGGGTTAGGTCTGTTTTACAATTATGGCGAATACGCTGATTTAGATTGGAAACTGAACATTGTTCCAAAATTGTCCTTCACATTTAATGTGTTCTAGAATTAGATCTCATCTGAGTTTCTTAACCACCATTAATAAATTTAATACTGAAGACGTGATAATCTTGTTTTGAGTTTTTTTTCTTCATTAATTAATGATGTTAGCGTAATGTTTTTTTCTTTGAATTCATAAAGCAATCATCTTATATAAAAAATGTTTATTCGTCTAATAAGCAATTACTGACAAATGTATATCACCAATAAATAGTGAAATTGGACACATAAAAAAAGGATTAAAAAATGAACCCATCTGATAGGTAAGGTAATTTCCTTTCTAAAGCTTAATCAAAACTCGCACTAAGAAATTCCTTCCGGCTTGTGGATAGTAAAAATTTTCTACTGTTCTTTCTCCTCCATAAATATATCCCCATGTATATCCATTATTCTCATAACGTTCATCAAAGAGATTATTCACTAATAATCCAAATGTTATTTCTTTAAACAAGACCTCTTTAATTGTGTAGCTCATTTGAAGATTAAATGTTGTGTAAGCATCCAATTTACGAGTATCTGTAGAAGTATTATCTAAGAATTGATCACCAACATGCTTGCCTAAAAAACTAATGTTTAATCCTTTTAACGGTTCGTATTTCAAACCAGCAGCAGCTATAATATTTGGAGAGAAAGCTAGGGCAGAATTACTGTGTGCAATCGTATCCTGTCCACCGATATCATAGTTATCTAAGTATTCATTAAACGTATCGATTTTATTATCACTCAGCGTTAAATTCCCAGTAACACTTATTTTTTTAGTTAGATGGTACCCTGCTTCTAATTCAATTCCTGCACGATGACTTATATCTACGTTTGTTCTTGTATAATCTCCGACATCATTAATTTGTCCTGTTAGAACTAACTGATCATTATAATGCATATAGTAAGCATTTGCATTAACCATTAACTTACGTCCCTTATAGCGATATCCAACTTCCAAATTTATAAGGTTTTCTATCTTTGGTTGATTCTCAGGAGTACTTTCTCTAAAATCTCTTCTTACTGGCTCACGATTCGCAAAAGCAACTGAAACATATGTGTTATTACGATCATTATAATCATACATGAATCCGACCTTTGGATTAATAAAATCAAAAGAGAGTGTTTGATCAACCGCCTCGATTGCTCCGTTAACATCATCAATTCCTAAAAATGTATAGTCAATATGTCGATATTGGATATCTCCATAGAATGTAAGTCCGCCGTATTTGTAAGTCCCCTTCAAATAAGAATGAGCTTCTAATTTACTGGCATCATTGTCATAATATCGATCTCTGATATCGCTGTCTGAAGCAAATTCTGCCCAAACGACTTCGCCGTAATGTCCACCTAGATATTGATTAGCTCCTCCTCCAAAAATTAAACTAAGTGGTCCCTTCTCATAATTAAGCGAAAAAACACCTCCATAAAAATGATTGTCTAACCATCTTCTTCGTATTAAGTCTGTTGATGTGATTGTATCTGAAGTCAAATTTATTGGAGTAAATCCATAATTGCTAAAATCTTGCCCAGCTTTATATTGCTCATAATATCCTTTTCCTCTTGTATAGTGAAGAGCGCTACTAAACTTTAAATTATGATTAAATGAATGATTGAAATGTAATTGATAATGATCTTGCTGATAGTTATCCACTTCATTTTCATAAGTATAGAAGTTATATGTTCGACCGGATGTTAAAAGATTTTCTACATCACTCCCAGAGATATAATTTCTGTCTGCATAGGCAGTAATTTCTTCTTGACTACCATTTATAATAGATTCAGGAGTTCCATACCATGCTTGATATGTTTTTTCTTTACCACTAAAAACAGTTGCCCGAAGAAGTGATTTTTTACCATGCCAAGACCCAGAAAGGTAATATGATTTTAGATCTGATTCAGCTCGATCAATATAACCATCTGAACTAATACGTGACAAACGAGTGTCGACCGTAAACTTTCCATTAATCAATCCCGTTCCAGCTTTGACTGTGTTTTTCCAAGTGTTAAAAGAACCGTATGAGTTATCTATTACACCATATGCATTTTTGTTGACTTTATCCGTTTTGATATTAATACTTGCTCCAAATGCAGAAGCACCGTTTGAAGAAGTACCCACACCACGCTGCACCTGAATATTGTCTACGGAAGATGCAAAGTCTGGCATATTTACCCAATAAACCCCATGAGATTCTGAATCATTTACTGGAATTCCATTGATGGTAACATTGGTTCTCGTCGGGTCAACACCTCGAATTCGAATACCCGAATAACCAACTCCTGCTCCAGCATCAGAAGTAACAACTGTAGATGGCAGGGTGTTTAATATATAAGGTAAATCCTGCCCAAAATTATTGGCTTCAATTTCTTTGAGCTTAATATCTGAATATGTTGTTGGTGTTTTTGAATCTGCACGTATTGCTAATACAGTTATTTCTTCAATAAGCTGTAAATCTTCAGTCATCGAAATAGTTAATACCTCATCGTTATCATCAATTTTTACTACTTGATTTCGATCTGTAAAGCCAGGGATAGAAAATTTTAGTTTGTATTCACCAGCCTTAATTTTAGTAAATACAAATTCACCATCCGGGTTTGTGAATGTTTTAAAGAAGGTTTCTGGAATTTCGATTTTAACTCCTGGAATTGTATTTCCATCGGTTCCTTTTACAATTCCTTTTATGTTGTGTTGTGCAAATGTGATCAATGGCATGAATATTATCAAGCCAAGGATTTTAGACAAAATTCTCGTTTTCATATATTTAAATATTTAAACAAAGAACAAGGGGTTAATTCTCTATGTAATTAACAACTAGTTTTCCTATCACTTCCCTTCGCAGGCATTATCCTGAGCAGGTTAAAATGGGTGTAATCTCAGCCGCTTTAAAAAGCAGCACCCCTTAGAGATGAAGCAAAATTACATCAAACTTTTAAAATAAGGTCTATGAATTGCAAACTTTTTTCTATTCGACTTTTGTGCTCACCTGAAACAATGATAAAATTCTTGTCGTTCCTATTTAACGATTCTTTATAAAGCTCAAAAAGTCTGTCTCGAGTATCTGGGTTTTCTCTTAGAGCATCTTCTTCCCATGGAATGTCAGGAGTACATAGAATGTGTAAATCAAATAAATCTTTTTTGACTATTTCACTTATATAATCAGATACATTTCCATATTTGTAAGCTGACCATATTTCTAATACGGAGAAATCAGAATCACAAACATTAATCTTACTCTGTGAAGATGTTATGCTTTCTAGCTGTCCTTTTGCTATTTCATCTAAATCAGGTTGTTTGTATTTCCCATCTGTTATTTCTAAATAAGTTCGTGCAAATTCAGGAATAAAGTCAACATTAAAGTGTTCTGACAGCGATTGACATAAAGTTGTTTTACCTGACGATTCGGGGCCTGTGATTGCGATTCTAATCATCCCTTTTGATGCTTATATTCCTTACGCCAAGCAATGTAACCGAACACAGCTAAAATGGAAAATAGGCCATATTGTACAGCTGTTAAATTAAAATCGCGTTGTGCATATAGATAAATAGAAACCACATCAATTACAATCCAGTAAATCCAATTGCCTAATATTTTACGAGTCACCATAAAAGTTGCTGATAAACTATAGCAAGTTGTAAATGCATCCACATATGGATTAGCTTGATTGGTATAATTGTCAAAAATATATCCAAGTAAGTAAGCAACAATTCCACTTAAAGCAATGTTAAGTATGTGATTACTCAAACCCCATTGTTTAATACTCAAATTTTCTGATGCTGATTTCTTCCAACTGACCCAACCAACAACTGCCATTGCAACATAAAAAAGTTGAAGGATAGATTCAATGTATAAATCACCGATATAGCAGAGGTAAACAAAGAGAAATGAACCAACAAATGCAAAGAACCAACAGAGAATTAATCTTTTTGCTGCTAGAATAACATAGATGACACTTGAAACAACAGCCAACCATTCAATTATTGACGTAGCCAATATACCTTCCAAAACACTTGTGAAAAAAGCCATCATTTGATTTCCTATAAAAGTAATCAATTTCAATAAGTCGAATTGAAAATTATTTTTATCAAGATCAATTGCTTTATTATGTAGAGACTAAAAATGTGTTTATAATCAATCTATGATTACTATTTATATCTTTTATTGTTATCAAATTAATACTTTTTTTATTTAAATTCTTAAAGTTTTTTTAAAAACTACTTGTTACTTAAATATTTTTTTGTTTACTTTATGCTTATAAACATTAAACAAAAAAAAATATATGGAACATTTTACACAAACAATTGCTTTGATTCCGAAACTAGCTGCAGACGACTACGTTGGATTCACATTTTTCGTTGGTGCAATGGCTATGATGGCCGCATCAGCATTTTTCTTTTTTTCAATGAATGATTTCGATAAGAAGTGGAAAACATCTATTCTTGTTTCAGGACTTATTACGTTCATTGCTGCAGTTCA
>CAJQQA010000194.1 GCA_905480355.1 uncultured Flavobacteriales bacterium
CTTAACGCGATGGATGCAAACATTTGGAATTACAAGTCTTCTTTGTTGCGTACTAACTATGTTTCTTATCTATATAGATCAAAATGCAATTGCTGTCTGGATATTTGGTATCGCACTTCTATTATTAATTACTTCTTTGACATTTTTAATAAAGGAAATTCATATTTCAGTATACGCACTTAAGCTTCATCTAAGTGATATGGAGGAGCATTTAGAGAAAAAATAAATCGCGTTATCGATTCTTGCTCTGTGTTGTTTTAATACCAGAAAGACTTGATTAATTATAACGAAGTCGAATATTCTGCTAAATCAACAATTTTTGATGAATATCCATACTCATTGTCATACCATGAAACCACTTTTATGAAGTTATCAGTTAAAGCAATTCCAGCATTCGCATCAAAAACGGAAATGCAGGTTTCTCCAACAAAATCTTGAGAGACGACCAAATCTTCTGTATATCCTAAGATTCCCTTTAATTTATTTTCAGAAGCTGCCTTCATTACTTTACATACCTCGTCATAGGTTGCGCTTTTCTTAATATTAACCGTTAAATCTATTACCGAAACATCCATTGTCGGAACTCTGAACGCCATGCCAGTTAGTTTTCCATTCAACGAAGGAATAACTTTCCCAACAGCCTTAGCTGCCCCTGTCGATGATGGAATAATATTATGCAACGCAGATCTACCACCTCTCCAATCTTTCGAAGATGGTGCATCTACTGTTTTTTGAGTAGCTGTAGCAGCATGTATTGTAGTCATTAATCCATCAGTTATCTCAAAATTATCATGCAATACCTTTGCAATTGGCGCTAAACAGTTTGTGGTGCATGAAGCATTTGAAAATATCATATCTGTAGCTTTCATCTCTTTATTGTTTACTCCCATTACGAACATAGGAGCATCATCTGAGGGAGCGGAAATAATTACTTTCTTGGCACCACCGATTATATGACTTTCCGCTTTCTCTAATGTTTTAAATATACCTGTACATTCGATTACAAAATCGGTATCTACTTCATCCCATTTTAAGTTTTTCGGATTTTTTTCATTTGTCACTCTTATTTCCTTTCCGTTTACTATAAGTTTTCCATCTTTTGCATACACTTCACCATCAAACGCTCCATGAACTGAATCAAATTTTAACATATACGCCAAATAGTCTAAATCTAATAAATCATTAATGGCTACAACTTGCACATTGTCTCTCTGTTCTGCAATCCGAAGTACTAGTCTTCCAATTCTTCCGAAACCGTTGATTCCTATTTTTATCATTATTGCATTTTTAATTTTATAGATAAATCATAAAAAATATTTTAATCTGTTTTGACTCATATAAATGAGCACCAATCGAATCTAAACTTATCTATTTTATCTTTCAATTTATCTTATTGTCAAATATACAATAAGTAATACGTATTTCTAACTTTATATCGAAAGGATTAGACTATATAAATTATAAACTGAATAGAAATCAAAATCAAAAAAGGCTTTTTTAGAGAAAGGAATATTAATGATTATACGACGATTATCACTTTATAAAAGTATAATGTATCCAATCTTATGCTTAAGTAATAGGCATTTTAGCATAAGGTTTTAATTTAGAAAAACAAAATGAGCTACTCTTAGTTTAGCACGAAACTTATTTGCCACTAAAAAATCTAATGAAATTGGTGCTAAATCTCTACATTTCTATTTTTAATTAAAAAAACTATAAAATTAATTCAGTAGTAAGTTATTGTTAAAATAACACTAACTTGGTGCGATAAACAAAAAACATATGATGAAAACATTACTTAGAACTACATTTTTAGTATCAACATTAGTATTTCTTGCTGGAACTGCATCAGGTCAAAACATTCCAATCGATTTCGAAGCGACTGGAAACGGTGCAACTTGGACTTGGACAGTATTTGAAAACACTGCTACTCCCCCACCTTTGGAGATAATCGATAATCCTGATAAGAGTGGAATAAATACTTCATGTACAGTGGCAAAATTTACCGCACTTCAAGCCGGTAATCCATGGGCTGGATGTGAAAGCTTGCATGGAGCTGACCTTGGTGCTTATACTTTGGACGCTACGAATAGTACAATTAGCATCATGGTTTGGAAATCTGTTATTAGTGATGTAGGTATAAAGTTAGTTACTCCATCTACTGCTGCCTTGCCAGAACTTAAGATTCCAAATACATTGATCAATCAATGGGAGCTAATTACGTTTGATTTTTCTGTTTACATAGGACAGGGTGTTTACGCTGTAGAGATGGTAGATCAAATTGTTATTTTTCCTGATTTTGATTTAGGAGGAAGAACTCAAGACAACATTTGCTACTTCGACCAAGTATACGGAGATGGCACAGCAACAAGTTGCAGTGGTGTTTCTATTTCTGAAACTGAAAAAATGAGTTTCAATTTATTCCCTAATCCGGCAACTCAAAGTTTTACTATAGAATCTGAATCTTCAATTGAGGAATTAACAATATATAATCTTATGGGCGCTGTAGTATCTAAAATACAAACTTCAGAGAATCTTGTGATTATTGATATCGCTGAATTCGAAGGTGGTGTCTATTTTGTCGAAGCAAACATCAATGGTCAGCTTATTAGAAGAAAACTAATAAAAGATTAGTAGAAATATATAATATCATTTAATAAAAAAATGAGGGCTATAGCCCTCATTTTTTTTACACATTATAAACTTATGAAATCCTTATTTTGAGTATTGAACTACTTACATGCTAACCCCTAAAGAATTAGTATCCTCAACCTATTCTTACTTTCCTTTTGACAAACTCTTAAAGAGCATAGAGGCAGTAGCAGGATTTGTTGCTAATGGGACGTCATAGACATCGCACATGCGCATAAGCATGAAGATATCAGGCTCATGTGGGTGTTTCTCTAATGGATCACGGAAAAAAATGACCATATCGCACTTTCCTTCTGCCACACGAGTTGCTATTTGAGCATCTCCTCCTAATGGGCCTGAAAGTAATTTCCTAACTCCAAAACCTGCTTTTTCAACTTTCGTTCCTGTTGTTCCGGTTGAAATTAATGATATTTCATTTTGATTTAAAATC
>CAJQQA010000195.1 GCA_905480355.1 uncultured Flavobacteriales bacterium
ATGACCTTAATGGAAGAAACGAAGGCTTGGGCTTGGAACAATAGAAAGAAAGTTGTTGTAGGCGCAGTTGTCACAGCAATGGGATTAGTTGTTGCTTTGTTTTTAAGTTTATATTCAATTGGTATCGTAGAGAACTATCAACCAGAGCAAGCGATTGCTTTTCCACATTCAGTGCATGCAGGTACAAGTGGAATTGATTGTAAATACTGCCATAATTCAGTAACAGAATCAAAATCAGCTGGGTTACCAACAGTGAATGTTTGTATGAACTGTCACAAGCAAGTGGTGGGAACAACTCCAGAACAGCAAGAAGAAATTAAGAAAATATATACAGCTGCTGGATTTAATCCAGAAGGCGGAGGAACATATAATGGAAAGACAGAGCCTATTGTTTGGAACAAGGTTCACGTTCTTCCTGATCATGTTTATTTCAATCACTCACAACATGTTGTAGTTGGTGGTGTCGACTGTAAGCAATGTCATGGTGATATGACAACAATGACTGAAACAGTGAAAGTACTGCCAATCGAAGAGTTGAATAAAGTAGAAGGGAACATTCAGTTAACACGACCAACACTTACTATGGGATGGTGTATTGAGTGTCATAAAGAGAAAGAAATTTCTATGGGATCATTGGACTCTAAGAAAGACGGCTATTACGATGAAATACACAAGCGTTTAATGGATAACGATAAGCAGTTATACAGTGGATACTTGGAAGATGGTAAGGTTACCGTGAAAGAACTAGGTGGATGGGAATGTGCTAAGTGCCATTACTAAAAATTAATTGACGAATTATTCGAATATAAGAATATGGGAATGACAAGAAAATATTGGAAAGGAATTAGCGAGTTGGAAGAAACTCCACAGTTTCTTGAATCCAGAAAACAAGAGTTTCCTACTGAGACTTCTGTAGAAGAATTTTTAAGTGATGAGAATCTAAATGAGACATCCACGGCTCGTCGTGATTTCTTAAAGTTTTTAGGGTTTAGTGTTGCTGCAGCAACTGTTGCCGCTTGTGAAGCGCCAGTTACTAAAGCAATTCCTTATGTAAACAAACCAGAAAATGTTACTCCGGGTATGGCAACTTGGTATGCTTCAACTTACTATGATGGAAATTCATATGCGAGTATTGTTGTTAAAACAAGAGAAGGACGTCCAATTTTCATAAAAGGAAATAGAGATTTTGGAATTACAAACGGTGGGGCTAATCCACAAATTATAGCATCTGTTTTAGGACTTTATGATAGTGCAAGATTGGCAGGGCCTGTGGCAAATGCTGAACAAGCTACTATTTCTGAAGTCGACAAAAAAATTAAGACTGCATTAAAGAGTGCTAAAAAAGTTGTTCTTGTTTCAAATACAGTAATAAGTCCATCAACTTTAAGATCAATTGCTGAATTAGGTGCATCAATTAATGGAGAACAAGCTGATAAGTTTGAGCATATACAATATGATGCAGTGTCATACGCTGGCATTAGAGCTGCGAACAAAGCAACATTTGGAGTAACAATTAATTCGGAAGATTCTTCTTCAGATGGAATCATTCCAAATTATGACTTTTCTAAGGCAAAAACAATTGTAAGTGTTGGTGCTGACTTTATGACATCTTGGTTGATGCCAACTCTATTTACAACACAATATGCACTGAGAAGAAATCCAGACAACGATTGGATGTCTAAGCATTTTCAGTTTGAATCAATATTATCGGTGACAGGATCAAATGCTGATTATAGAGGGATGATCAAGCCTTCTGAGGAAGCAAATGTTTTAGCATACTTATTAGAAAAATTTGGAAAAAGTACAGGTGGAGTTTCAACGAAACTTAATACCAGTGCAAAGAAAGCTGCTGATCATGCTTACCAAGCTTTGAAGACAACAAAAGGGCATGCATTAGTTATATGTGGTTCGAATAACTCTGCAACTCAAATGTTAGCGAATAGCTTAAATAATGAGTTAGAGTCTTATGGTTCTACAATTGATCTTAATAACCCTATCAACCTTTACAAGTCGGAGGACAAGAAGATGGCTGCATTTGTTAAAGATGTTGAGGATGGAACAGGACCAGACGCAATTATTCTTTACGGAACTAATCCAGTATACTCTCTTGCAAACGGAATAAAATTTGCAGCAGGTCTTAAAAATACAAAAACAACAATTTCTTTGGCGAGCCATCATGATGAAACGTCTTCAAATTGTACATATATTGTCCCAGATCATCATGCTCTTGAAGGGTGGAATGATTTCCAAGTAACTAAAGCACATTCTGCTTTAGCACAACCAACTATTCGCCCATTGCACAATACTGTTTCTGCATTAGAGTCATTTTTAGTTTGGGCTGGAAAAGCAAAAAGACAAGGGAAAGATTCAAAGGTTGCTTATGAATTCATTAAGCAAAACTGGGTTGAATACGGCTTTTCTGACCAAACAAAGTATACAGATTCTGAGACATACTGGAACATGATGGTTCATAACAGTTGTGGTGATGAGATGTCTACAATTGAAAATACTGAAGTAAGTTTTGATTCAAGTGCAATTGTAAACTTAGATGTTAAGGTTCAAAAGTCTGGTGAAACAGAAGTTATTCTTTATCAAAAAGTAGGAATAGGGACAGGAATACACGCGAACAACCCATGGTTGCAAGAGCTACCTGACCCAATGACTAAAGTAACTTGGGACAATTACATTACAATGAACCCTACCGAAATGGAAGGGTATGCAACTTCATTTGATCAAGAAAATGGATTGAATTTAGCGACTGTAAAAGTTGGATCGAAAGAAATTACTTTACCTGTTTACCCACTTCCAGGACAAGCACTTGGAACAGTTGGTATAGCATTAGGTTATGGACGTGGAGCTAATGGTGAAAACATTGGTAAAGCTGCTTTCCAAACAGGACAGTATGGAGGTCATATTATGAATGAGGCGGGTAATCCAACACCAATTGGACAAAATGTTTCAGGATTCACTTCAACGGTAAATGGAACGATGTCATATAGCGCATCATGTACAGTAACTAGAAA
>CAJQQA010000196.1 GCA_905480355.1 uncultured Flavobacteriales bacterium
ATAGCTGAAGTGATGCACACTCCTGGAATGGTAGGACTTGTAGTTTTGTTTTTTACTGATTTAATCCTTGCAAGATATTCTATATTAGGATTAAATAAGTTCCATTGGTCAATTAAAATAACTTGGTTAACATTAATTACGGTGTTAATTTTCCTACTCGGGGACAGTGCTTCTGAATCGTTTTTATACTTTCAATTCTAAATGAGAATGAAATTTATATATAAAGTCATATTATTTGTTCTAATCCTCTTTGTTGTTGATAGAAGTTTAGGATATTATTTGGACAGAAAGTATGAGGTTAATACATGTGATTACATGAACGGCAGGTTTAACGCTTTTATTAAGCATGAGAATGTTGACACACTCTTTATTGGTTCATCTCGCGTATTGCACATGATTGTTCCTGAATTATTAGGGAGTAAGACCAAAAACTTGGCTTTTCAAAAAAAACATATTTACCATAATATTATTTTAATTGATCTCTTAAAAGAGAAAAAGAAATTACCGAAGAAGCTTTTAGTATTGAACTTTGATTTAGATGATTTATACCTAGAGTCCGAAAATGATCTTTTAAATCAGCTGAACTCCTTGAGCTATTACTACCATAAAAATGATTTAGCCAAGAAGTTGATAGATAGAAACGGCTATCAAGAAAAGATTAAATTTCTCTCTGAGCTTTATCGATACAATGGTGACGGATGGAAATTAATCAGCTATCCTATAACTGGAAATTGCGTCACTTATCGAGAGGACGGTTACTTTCCGTTATTGCCTAGTCAAAAAGATAGTATTCGTTTAGCTCAAAGTCTTATTGAACAAGAAGACTTATATAAATTTGATAAAATAAATCAAGCAGTAGTTGGAGTTTTGGATTATTTAGTTGAGTTGTGTAAAAATGAAAATATTGATTTAAAAATCATCAATGGTCCATATTATGATCTTCCTTCGGAATTTATTAAAGCTGGAAAGTACATGAAAAATTATTGTGACAAAAAAGGCGTCTACTTTGTTGATTTTAACGACTGTCAAATCCAAGGTTTGGAAGACATAACTTTATGGTATGATAATATGCACTTGAATGATAATGGAGCAAAAATATACACAAAGCATGTAAAAAAACATTTTTTACAAACTCAACCGCTTTAAAACTTCACTTTGATTCCGTATATTCGCGTACCAGAAAAATGAAGAGCATGGCTACAAAAGTAGAATCAACTAATTCAAGTATTAAAACTTCAAAAGAGACATTGTTGATCGCATTCGAGAAGATGTGTACGGCAAAAACATTATCGGAAAAATACGAAGAGAATAAAGAAGTGACAGCAAAGTATGTGCATGCAACTTCAAGGGGTCATGAAGCAATACAAATTGCTTGTGGAATGCAATTAAAACCTCAAGATTGGGTAGCGCCTTATTATAGAGATGATAGTGTTTTATTGAGCATTGGTTTGACACCCTATGAGCTCATGTTACAGATATTTGCGAAAAAAGACGATCCTTTTTCTGGTGGAAGAACATATTACTGTCATCCTTCGTTAAATCGAGATGATATGCCAAAAATCCCACATCAGTCTTCTGCTACAGGAATGCAAGCGATTCCAACAACAGGCGTTGCAATGGGTATTCAGTACAAAGAGTTGCAAGGGCTTTCTGAAGATTTCGGAGGAGAAAACCCTGTGGTTGTTTGTTCTCTTGGTGACGCATCTTGCACTGAAGGTGAAGTTTCGGAGGCATTTCAAATGGCAGCTTTAAAACAGTATCCAATAATTTATTTAGTCCAGGATAATGGATGGGATATATCCGCAAAGGCTGAAGAAACATCAGCACAAGATATTACAAAATATGCGCAAGGCTTTAATGGAATAGAAGTCCGTACCATTGATGGAAGTGATTTTGAAGAGTCGTTTCAAACAATGGAAGAGGTAATTTCTCTTGTGAGAAAAGAGCGTAGACCATTTATTGTTCATGCAAAAGTACCATTGTTAGGCCACCACACATCAGGGGTTCGAAAGGAATGGTACCGAGATGATTTAGAAAAGGCTGCAACTCGAGATCCATATCCGAAATTAAAAGCCTTAATGCAGAATGCTGGTATCGATGAGGCTGATATTATTAATATCGAAGCAAAAGTCAAGAAATTGGTCGATGCAGATTATGACAAAGCATTCAATGCCGAAGAACCAACTGTAGAATCAATTACCGACCACATTTTTGCACCAACTCCAATAACAGAAGAAAAGGGTGAACGAGAACCTAAAGGGAAGAAGAAAACAGTAATGGTTGATTCTGCACTTTTTGCTGTTCGTGAATTAATGGAGAAACATCCAGAGTCTCTTCTGTATGGTCAAGATGTTGGAGCCCGATTAGGAGGTGTGTTTAGAGAAGCAGCAACGCTTGCTCAACAATTTGGAGATGAACGTGTTTTTAACACACCAATTCAGGAGGCATACATTATTGGTTCAACCGTGGGAATGGCTGCTGTTGGATTAAAGCCTTTTGTTGAAGTTCAGTTTGCAGATTATATATGGCCTGGATTGAATCAACTTTTTACTGAAGTCAGCCGATCTTATTATCTTTCAAACGGTAAATGGCCAGTTAGCTGTGTAATTCGTGTTCCAATTGGGGCCTACGGCTCTGGCGGCCCTTACCATTCTTCCAGTGTTGAATCTGTGCTTACAAATATTAGAGGTGTAAAAATTGCTTATCCATCTTCAGGTGCAGATTTAAAAGGCTTGATAAAGTCAGCATTTTATGATCCAAACCCGGTTGTGATTTTAGAACATAAGGGGCTCTATTGGTCTAAAACATCAGGAACCGAAGGAGCAATGTCTATTGAGCCTGATGAAGATTATGTCATTCCTTTTGGTAAAGGAAGAACTGTTCAGTTGGCCGAGAAGGAAAAAGTTGAACGAGGAGAGTCCTGCGCAATTATCACCTATGGAATGGGAGTATATTGGTCATTAGAAGCAGCGAAACATTTTGAAGGACAAGTAGAAATAATTGATTTAAGAACATTAAATCCGCTGGATAATGACATTATGAATGAAGCCGCACAAAAACATGGAAAAGTGTTATTGGTGACGGAAGAATCTATAGAAGCGAACTTCACATTGGGATTAGCAGGAAGAATCCAAAGAGATAATTTTAATCATTTAGACGCACCTGTTTCTATTGTTGGGGCTATAGATACGCCAGCAACACCCCTGAATTCATTATTAGAGGCAAGTCTCTTACCAAATGCATCTAAGGTTCAGGAAGCAATTAAAAAGCTTTTAAATTATTGATCTTTTGAATTAACCAAGAGTAATAGAGTCAACAATCTCCAATAGAAAGTCGAGGAATATTTTTTGTCTTCAATCTGCTTTAGGATAAGAATTCGCTGATTTTTATGTGTTTCAGTAGCAAGTAGACTAGAAAATTCGAATTCTTCCAATAACATAGTATTGGTTGAGGGCCGAAGTGACTTTGGCAAAAGCCCTTTTAATTTTTGTCTCAAAAATAATTTTTCAATCCCTTTTTGGTTGCTCAAAGAAACATTCCAATCAGGATTTAAGATAGTATCTAATTCTCCAGGAAGCTTTTTCATTAGATTTAAAAATAATTGACCCTTTTGCTTTTTTTTGTCAGAATAATTCAAACATTTTTCTATCAATTTTGGAGAATAGTAAGGGCTTGTACTCCAAGAATAATAGCGATTTCTATCCTCGCCTTCGAAAAGCCAATTTATTCCTCGATTCTTGATTATAAAGGCTTTGTATTGTTGATTAAAGTCATCTGTTCCATAACTATTCAGCTCTCCAACTATGTGTTTGGTAAGTTCTGCTTTTGAAATACAAGCTATATCAGAAGCTTGTTGTAAGGATATTGTTGCATTATACGTTAGGAGGTATTTAATTATTCCTTGTTGATTTCTAATATTTTTAAGGGGAGAAAGATCAACGAAAAACTTATCACCGCCATCACCTGTAATTGTACTATAATTTTCACCCTTCAAAAATTGATAATACGGAAGAATGAACCCCATACCTAAATAATTTAATCCTTGCTTGATATTTAAGAGTTCGGATATGTTATTGCTTTTGGTCTTATTTAATTGATAGATTTCATGCAATTTATCAAAATTCAGTTTCTTTGCAATATTCTGGCTTGAGGTTAGGTCTAAATCAGATTGCTGGTCCTGAAAAGAGTAGGTAATGAGAGGTATTTCTAGCGATAAATCCTTAAGGCAACCAGCAAGTAATCTTGAATCTAATCCTCCACTGAGTGAAAGACTGGGATTTTTTAGCTTTGAGATACGCGAATGTAACGCCGATTTTAGCTCAGCTAAAATATCGTTTGAAGTATTATTTATTGAAGAAGAACCGTTAAAACCTATTTTAAAATTAGAAGTGGACACGAAAGAATTGTCTTTTGTATTGACCGTAATTATTGAGTTAGGTTTGAGTTTTACAACTTCATTCCAAAGTGTATTTTCTCCTATACTATAGCCAAACAATAGGTTAGTAGCAATTGCTAAAGGATTATAAGAAAGATCATTTATTAATGATGTGATGAATTTGATTTCACGCGATATAGTAAAGGAGTTCTTTGATGTGTATATATAAATTGGTAATCTACCCCAGGAATCGTTGATGAGGTAAAACTGATTGTTTTTTTTGTCTTCGATTGCAATTAGAAATTCTCCGTCAAATGATTTAACTAATTCAAGTATTTCATCAAACTGTTTGTTTCTAATTAAGAAAGTTAGGGATGCAATAACTTCTGAAATTTGGTGATTATAGATAAAACCTTCAATGTGAAAAGTCAAGTCAAGATTTAAAATCTTCGCAATTGGATAGCCCTTATAATGATTCACATGCAATTGAAGTTGTTCTATGTTGCACAGAATATCTTGCGAATAATTACCACCAAAATTCAAACATGATAATGCTGAATTGATTTTGGAAGTTTCAAAATTTGACGTTATAATTAATCCAGGCATAGCTTCTTCTTGTCGTAAAGCCAAAGTACATAAAATATAGAGATTAATTATTTTTCACTCATTCACACGTGAAATCTCATTCTTTTTTAATCCGAAATGAATGTTTTGGCAGAGTCGTTTTCAGAAGTAAGTTGTTCTTATAGAAGTTCCTGTTAATAGAGATTTAGTTCATTTTATTGTTAATTCGTTCTCTATTAACAGAGTGAAGGGGATAACATTTCAAATAATGAGAATTTAAAGGTAGTGAAAGCCTTATTTTTACTTGTTATAAAGGCGATTGGATGAAATTCAAAAGAGAGTATACCGTAAAAGAGATTGCTGCAATTATTAATTGTCGCTTCATTGGAGATGAAAATCATATCATTAGTGGTTTAAATGAAATTCATAAAGTAGAAGCGGGTGACTTGATGTTTGTAGATCATCCAAAGTATTATGGCAAAGCATTAAAAAGCAAAGCAACTACTATTCTTATTGACCAAAAGGTCGATTGTCCAGAAGGTAAGGTGATTATTATTTCTGAAAAACCCTTCGACGATTACAATAAATTGGCCAAGTATTTCTCTCCTTTTCTTCCACAATCGAGTAGCATCGGTGATAATTGTTCAATTGCTGAGACAGCAATAATTTATCCGAATGTGTTCATTGGACATGATGTAACAATTAAATCGAATGTCATTTTGCACCCGGGTGTTGTGATCGGCAACAATTCAGTCATAGAAGAAAATGTAATAGTTGGAGCTAATTCTGTTATCGGCCATTATGCTTTTTATTACAAAAAGAAAGAAGAAGGGTATGATAGAATGCATACAATTGGACACGTACACTTGAAAAAAAATGTTGAAATCGGAAGTTTATGCACAATAGATGCAGGAGTTTCTGGTGTTACAGAAATTGGTGATGGGACAAAAATTGACAATCAAGTACATATTGGTCATGACACTGTTGTCGGAAAAAACTGTTTAATGGCAGCAAATGTTGGCATTGCTGGTTGTGTTATTATCGAGGACAATGTTACATTATGGGGCCAAGTTGGTTGCGCCAGTGATGTTATTTTGGAAGAAGGTGTAACTGTTTTAGCCCAATCTGGAATCACTAAGACACTGGAAAAAGGAAAGACTTACTTTGGAAGTCCTTGCGGCAATGTCAGAACAAAATTTAGAGAACTAGCGGCAGTTAAGAAATTACCTGAAATTATTGAAAATCTATAAATGACAGATTCTATTGTTCATAAATTAGAGAATCAGATTCAACTAAAGGATTTCAAATTAAATTCTTTGTTAGAAATAACAAACGCAATTAATTCGAACCAGAATGTTGAGCAGTTGATGCAACTTTTTGAATTCATTGTTCATGAACAATTAAGGTATGATAAATTTATAATTTTCAACAAACAAGACCAATGGGATTGCATATTACGTCGAGGTTATAAAGGGAAAATACGTAATTTTGATATTCAATCTGAATTAACTCGATTTAGTGAAATTACAATGATTGAAAGTTCTCAATCAGACTTATTAAAAGAATTCGATGTTATTGTTCCAGTGTTTCACAAGGAGCAAGCGTTGGCTTATTTTTTAATTAAAGGGGTAGAGTACGATGGTCGACATTATAGCAATGAGCTTAATTACATGAGCTTTATCCAAACGCTGATAAATGTCATAGTTGTCGCCATTGAGAACAAACGCATGGCAAAGGTTAATATCCATCAAGAACGCTATAGAAGAGAGTTAGAAATCGCTTCTGACATGCAGAAAATGCTTTTCCCGGATGACTTGCCATCGAATAAACAGATGGATATTTCAGCCAAATATAAACCAAGGCATGAAGTCGGAGGCGATTATTATGATTTTATACAAATCAATGATGATGAGTATGTAATTTGCATAGCAGATGTATCTGGAAAAGGAGTGTCTGCTGCAATGTTGATGGCAAATTTTCAAGCAACTATTCGAACACTTTTTGAATTTCAGGAATTTGAGATAGAAAAATTAATTATTGCCTTGAATGAAAAGGTAATGAAGAATGCTAAAGGCGAGAAATTCATCACTTTTTTCTTAGCTCATTATCATGCAGAGACGCGGGAATTGAAATATATAAATGCAGGGCATAATCACCCTTTCATAACAGATGGAAAATTTGTTGAGGAACTTGATCAAGGTTGCATTGGCTTAGGTATGCTAGAAGAATTACCATTTATAAATATTGGTACTAAAAAACTTAAACCAAACACGACAATTGTACTTTATACAGATGGCGTAGTTGAATTAGAGAATGAGAAAGATGAATTCTTTGGTTCAGAAAGATTGGTGAAATTAGTCAAGAGTTATTATCCACTTTCTATGCATGATATGAATAGTTTGATTTTCTCTAAACTAGACGAATGGAAAGGATCACTTGATTTAGTAGACGATACAGCGATATTTAGTTGTCGATTCTTTTAGTATTGCTATTTTCCAATCTCTTACCTTAAAATATACATTTTACCAAAATCTCTATTGAAATGAGAATCAGCACCAGACTCACGGTGTTTAATATTCTCACCGTTAATACGCGCTTTTACACGGTATAAATACACGCCATTTGCTAATGGATCTCCAAATTCATCTGTTCCGTCCCAGGCATATTCTGTTATGTTCCGTCCAATTTGAATTATCCCCAACTGATCTTCGGTGATTTCACGAACCACACGACCAGTAACAGTCATTATTTGTATAATGATGTCATCAGGCACTTCACTTCCTGTTAGTGTAAAGACAAAACGAGTGCTTGTACTAAATGGATTCGGATAATTCATCATATTCGTAATTGTTGATTCATGAATTATTTCGAAAGTTATTCTATAGTCAATATCTCCAGAGAGGTTACCGGATTTGTCTGTCCCTTGTATTA
Source organism: uncultured Flavobacteriales bacterium (assembly GCA_905480355.1). Classification (GTDB taxonomy): domain Bacteria; phylum Bacteroidota; class Bacteroidia; order Flavobacteriales_D; family Crocinitomicaceae; genus UBA4466. The sequence goes on from CAJQQA010000196.1 coordinate 7,871, forward strand.
ATATACTATAGGTTCCGTCACTTTCAAATTCAGCAGGCCAAATAATTTTAAAACGTTTGTTTTGAGAATTTGCTGGAATCCATTGCATAATTGTGTTTCCGTTTCCATCGATAAAAGGAATCCTTTTTTGAGTTCCATTTGGTAGCGTCAAAAATATCCCGAATAAAGAAGTATCGGCTACATTATCCATGATTAAAAACTCATTATCATCTTTTAAGGTTATGTAAATTTCACTGTTTGGATTAATGATGTCGCCATTCAATATATGATTACCGTCAAAGGTAACGTCAAGCAGTGGATTTTTATCATCGGTACGAACGTAAAAAGGAGTTTGAAGAACGTTATTGAAATGTGCCTGTTCAGGTTGATCAGTAACAATTAAACTTCCATTTACATATGGATTAACCTCAACCCAGAGAGAGTTTAATCCAGCCAGTCCAGTCGTATTAATTGAAATTGTATCTCTAAGCGTATTTCCTGCCCTTAATGAATCTGTTCTAGGGTAAGTAATCGGGTGTTTGACATGATAAACATCTTCAACCCAATAATTAACAAGCAATGAATCCATATCAATACTAAATATATTTCGAATATCAATCGCGAAATCGACTGTTTCACCTTCAACCAAAGTATCACTGCCAGCTGACCACGTATAGAGATTAGATCCGTCAATAGCCGCCTCTGGTAATGGGTCATAATAAACATGCCAGCGATCTATTTGTGCTGGTGTAAAAGTGACGGAATCTTTATAGTTTGCTTCAAGTTTGATGTAAGGATAAAGTGAAGCGTCCAGAATAGCATTTAAATTTTGAATTGAATCTTGTGAAGTGAACAATATATTAATTGAAGTCAATTCATTTTTATTAATGTCATAACCTTTAATTAATAGTCTAGTAGTATCAGATGAAGCTGCCTCTAGTGCATCTTGTTTCCAATGAATACTTGTCCAATTTGATGATGGACCAATAAAAGTTGATGATTCCACACCGATTTCATTCGACCCTGTTAATAATGTTTCTAAATGAACATTGCTTGAGGTAAGCTGACCTACTTCCTCAACTGAACTTGTTGGGTCTCCTTTTTTAACCAAGAATGCAAAAGGAGTATTAATTCTTCCAGGATAAATACTATCAGAACCAAGTGTAGCGAAAGTGTTGTACATATCTACTGAGTCAAGAGCATTCCACTGATCATAGCGTGCGTCAATCGGAGTATAAATAAGGATGTAATGGCCATCGGGAACTTCATTTAAAACTAGATTTTGAAAAGACTCTAGTTGAGATACAGATGTTTGGTGATAACCAAAAAAATTAGCTCCATTCCCATCATTGTTATTGCCAAAGTTATTGCCTGGGTTCTGTTCAATACCGTCTCCATCAATGTATCTTGTTCGCCAAGGTTTTAGTGTTATGGGGTCAAAAACAGCAACCAAAAACTTATAGCCAAAGCCAACACCGATTCCTTGCCCGAGAATATCACCACTTAGTAAGAAATTATTATTGTAGAACGTTCCCCAATTAAAGGTTCCAATAACGTTGCATTCAAGCAGCCTCGTAAATGGAGAAAAATCTTTAACTCGATTTGGCTTGTCGTAAGCGATGTTGTAATATTCGTTCTTTTTGAATTGGAAAAAATGATCTTGTCCCCAGCCCGTTTTCCCTTCTTTATATTGAAATGAAGACTCCCTCCATGTTGTATCGCCAACGATGGAAACTCTCCAAAAATATACAACATCATTTTCGCAAACCAAAGTAGAATTCATACCTGAAGATACACTTAACCATTCTGAAGGGTTAACTTCTTTTACTCCACCATATCCTGAAACAAGAGCATATCTGTATTCTCCACTTTGTGGGACAGTCCCATCAAAATCTACAGTATCAATTTCAAATCGATAGGTAGCATAATCGGCAATTGGGTTTACTGTGGAAGCCAAAAGGGTTATACTATCTTCTGGGACAACGGCAAAGTCGCTTGGAATAACAGGGAAAATACCTTCTGTTTTTATAAAGAATGTAGCTGTCACTTTGTTGTTATTGACTTCATCATATATTTCATCAATGGATGATGGAATATCAACCCAAACGTCAAATGAATTTAATCCCACTCCAATATTAGGGTAGAGTGGTATTTGAAACACTACGGTATCTTTATAATGTAATTCTTGGACGATCATAGCGTAGCTAGAGTCTCCATTTGATAATGGGAAATTTCTATCAACTCGTACTTGAAATGGACGTGTCACAGACCGTCCAAGGTTTGTCAAAGCAACACTTAAATAGATAAATTCATCTGACAGCAAGATATCATCTGGATTAAGTGAAATGCCAGACTCGGTGATTTCAATTTCGGGTTTAGTATGCCAATTCAACTTAACTAGTGGGTCACCATTTAGAGTCATTTGAGTGCAGGTGTTTTCTCGAAATAGATTGTCGCCGTCAGCCTCTATAATTTCAATATTCTTTCTCATTTGATCAGCAAGGCCATTACCATATTTCCCTTCACTCATTTGTTGGTACAAGCCGTTTGAATAATCACGTAAGTAGAAATCATAACCAACATCAAGATTAGCAATGTAAGCGATGGCCCCTAAATCTGCTATTTGCACATATTTTTCTGAAGATGAGTTGGTATTACTAAAAATATCTCCATTGAAGCAAGAGTTAACAAGCATGACAGGATATTTCCCGTAATTGTTCCAATTTTCTGGATTATCCAAATTAATTTCAAAGCCACTATCAGAGTTTGATGCATGTCCAAAATAATTCATAAGGCTGACACCATTAGCAATGCGGTCAGTTATATCTGCTAATGTTGACGGTGGAAAAGGGTCACTATTTAATTTGTTAATCGTTGTTAGGCCGGCTCCAAATAAACTGTCCTTAATTATATTCCCCATATCTTCCATCCAGTTTTTAAATTCAGTTGCTTGTGGACCTTCGTCACCCCCAGTGAATTGTAAAACTTGTTTTTGCCAATCTTTGTTAGCAGAATCATAAATATGATTAGAATCTTGTTGCTCTTCGTATGTAATTACTTTATTCAAATACTCTTCTAATTCAGCATCTGAGCGTGTTGAGATTCTACCTGTTGGAATTAGTGGTGCCCATTTATAAGGGCCTTCCAATCCGCTAGTAATACAGATGTCCGACGGAGGAGATCCAAAAGAAGAAATTAAAGAAGTGTTATAAAGCGTATTATTAAAACGAAAACCAATTTTATTGCCAGTTGTTGTTGAACGCATTCCTTTACCCATCAAATATAATGCTTCAGGTTTTTCAATGGATTGAGCATACATAAAGTGTGAATATCTTCTTATTCCATTAATATGTTTGTTTATTCCCCCTCCAAATTGTTGATACAATTCAATGACATCAGCACTTATTACATTATGATTTCCACCTGCACTAGACGAACGGTAGTCTTTATATAAATTAGAGGCATTTACTAGTTCTGGATGAGTAATCATCAAAAGTGCTTTTTCTTTATTTGGAATTGCGCTAAAGTCAGTGAAATAGCCAGAGCTACCTACCGGTGCCAAAGCAGTAACTCTTGTTATTGTTGAGCTGTCCTGATAAACAAGATGCTGCTCATTGCCTATGGTAGAATTTGAGATTAAAGTTGTGAAGCTCCCACCGTTTGGAGAAACACTTACTTTTTTTGGAGTGTCTCCATGAACAAATACAATTGGATTATTGTAATTAATGTTTGAAAGGTCCAATCTGATTTTTGCTTCGTTCGGATTATTGACGATTGTAAATTCAATTTTATTTTCTCCGTCAAAATTAGGTATACGAGCATATTTAAATGAGAAATTTGAAATAGATTGAAAATCGGTCACTGCATTTTGGTCGTCAATCATTGTTGCTTGCAAATTGGACTCTCCACTAGAGGGAATCAATATACTTGGAAATGAATGTTCAAAAATCACACCTTCGTAGCCTATCCAAATTGAATCAGCAAGCTCATAATTTGACGCTCCAATAGTCCATCTAACATGATGATTTCCTGAAACTGTATAACTCGCATTTGAATGAGAGCCTTGAATTGCTTTGAATTCAACATTTGGAACTGAAGGACCCTGATAGGGGTATCTTATTTGGACCGATCCGAGATTGAAATTTTCACCACCTGCTCCATTCGGACGACCACTCGACCAACCTTCTGTTCTATTGTAAAATGAACTAGCTCCTTCACCGAGTCTTTCCGCCTCGTTGTAGACCTCAGCATAGCTTCTCCATTTTGTGTATATAATATAATCAGAAGGAGTGTATGAAGTAAAATCACTGTTATCTTCTTCAAGATAACGAAGGTTATTTGTTGAATTATTCCATGTAAAAAAATATTCTAGAGTATCATTGTACAAGCTGATACGTGAATTTCCAATGTCATCTGGATCAGAATAGAGATTTGAATCTAACCATCCGTCATTTCGTTCCGTGTAAAAAAGAATGTAATCACCGGGGTCAAAACTAGAATCACCACCGTCGACAATGTAGAGTGGTATTTCTTTTTCTCGCCCAAAAATCTGGATGTTCTCACTTGAAAAAGTTGTAAGCGGAATATTTGATTCATTCAATGCATTATAATCGAGTATCTGAATACCTGACTCAATGCGTTGTTCATCGCCATACACCCCCCATAATGGTTGGTTTTCTGGGAAAACGTTGAAGGAATAATACTGTTGATTGTAATTTATCCACTCATTGCCGAAAGTTTGGCCATGGACATTTGCAGCAATAATAATTACAGCAAGGAACATAATATTTTTCATCCAATTATTCATCTGTAGTTTTTTTCTTAGGTTGATCTAGTTTTATTCTTACCGAAATAACATGGGAAAACAACGCAACTGAAGCATCACCAATGTCAGTGAAAGCATAATCTAAATAGAAATTTTTAAAATTCAAGCCAATACCAATGTTTGGTTGAATGTTTAAAGTTTGCGAATCATCAAATTCTTTAACATATTGTATGTTTGAGATTCCAGCTCTCA
>CAJQQA010000197.1 GCA_905480355.1 uncultured Flavobacteriales bacterium
TTTCAGAACATTCTCTGGCACCACTAAATCAAAGTCTGTTAAATTAATAAAGACTTCTAAAGAAATTCCTGGCGCTATTTCCACCATCTCCAGATTTATGCTCTGTTGCATCTATTCAGTTCTCTCCAAGTTTGTGTTTAATTAGAGTTAACCGATGTTTGGGTGATTAGAGGAAAGGAAAGTCCATTAAAAAGATACGGACATCACAATTTTATGAAAACAAAATTTGAATTTATACCAAAGCAAGTTAATGAGTGTTCAGTATTTGATGTATTCAGAGTAATACCTATTTCATCTAAATTTTCGCTTAACGAATCAATTGTCCCTCATTTCAAAATTCTCATTCTTCTTTTCTTTTGCTCTTTTCCGAATGAAATAAATTATCAGTCCAACAAGCGTCGCCCAGATTGAAAAAATTATAATCATAAGCGGAATAGGGTTGTTAACATCATCTTCCATCAAGCTAGTTTTACTGCAGTCCCATATGCAAGAACTTCTGAAGCACCTTGCATAATTGTACTGGTTGTGAAACGAATATTTAGTACAGCATCTGCACCCACCCTTTCTGCGTCAGCAATCATTCTTTGTAACGCTTCTTCTCGTGATTGTGCCTGTAACTTTGTGTATTCACTGATCTCTCCACCAACAATGTTCTTAAAGCCCGCGAAAATATCTCGCCCGATACTTCTTGCTCTAACCGTTGATCCTCGACAAATATCAAGTATTTCTGTTACTTGTCTATTTGGAATTATCTCTGTATTTGTAATTATCATATTGTATATTTCTATTCTTAAATATAGGAATAATTGTGGACATAAATTCTTTCAGAAAGAAAACTACATTGCAGTGGAAGTGAGCTTGAACATTTTTGTTACTTTCAAAGTATGAAACTCATGGTTGGATTTATTTTGTTGTTCTTTTTGGGGGCTTGTTCTGATTTTAGCCGACCGAAACAGCTCGATAAAGTCGAACTTTTAGAAACTCAATTGAAAGAGCTGAAGGTTGTCTTTGACTCTGATTCTATGGAGTTGATCGTGCAAGAAATAAATACAATCGAGTCTCGATTACAAATGTACTTTGAAACTGATACATTGCAACTTGAGTTGATTAAAAAGCTGGACAGCTTCAAAAGAGTGAAACCAGCTTTGTTGTTTGTCTTAGAGAATGAAAACCGAATAATTGACACACGAAATCAACGATTTGAATCCTTAAGCAAACTGAGATTTGACATCGAAAATGGAGTGGGACTTAGAGATAAATACGATGAAAATATTCGATTCGAAGAAGTAGAAATGAATAAATACTGTGTTTTTGTAAATTATTGTGACTCGACAACAACATATTCCTTCAAAACATTTAATACCTTGCAAAATGATGTGCGCAGTTTTTCGCTTCGTTTGGAAGAAAAATATAAGGTACAATAATTGAGATGTAGATGATATGAGATTATTAGTAATACTTTTTTTGTTTTTTGCACCAGTTACCTGTTTATCTCAGAGCACCGATCAACAATTGGCACAACATTACTATGGAAACGGTCAATTTGATAAGGCATTGACGTATTATGAGCGTCTTTTTAAAGGAGATAATTCGAAGTTTAATTTTAAGCGTTATTACGAATGTCTGACTGAAACTGGAGATGATAAATCGGCAGAAAAAATACTTAAAAAAATTTCGAGTCGGAATAAATATGACAATGAATACACCATATTATTAGCAAAGTTTTACGAGGAAAGAAACCAATTAGTACGTGCAAATAACATTTATGATCAATTGATCAATGAGATGGCACCAAGTTCACGAAGTGTTATCGGATTGTATAATCTTTTTAAGTCTCAAGGCAAAGCTGAAATGTCTTACAGAACTCTCATAGCTGGAAGAAAGTTATTGAAGAAATCATATCCGTTGAATTTTCAATTCGCTGAGTATTATGGCTCTAAAGGCGAAACAAGTAAGATGATGGATGAATATCTTGATATGATTGATTATCATGCTTCTTACCAGAGTAATATTCAGCGTGTATTATCATCACAAATTGATTTTTCGCAAGAAAATTCTAAGGAATACGATATTTTGCGTTCAGCACTAATTACAAGGACTCAAAAGAACCCAGATAATATCAATTATGCCGAAATGTTAACATGGCTATTTGTCCAAAGGCAAAATTTTCCTGCTGCTCTTGTTCATGTTAAAGCGATTGACCGAAGAACCAAATCTGCAGGTCGAATGCTCTACGAATTTGGAAATATTTGTATCCAAAACAATGACTTCTCTACGGCAAAAAGAGCGTTTAGGTCCGTGATTGAAAAAGGGGAAGAGAGTATTTATTTCATGCGAGGACAAAATGCTTTGTTAAATGTCAGTTTTCTAGAAATAACAACGAGAAGAGATTTTACATCTGAAGAATTAAATGAAACTATACAAGATTACAAGAACGTATTGGAGAAGTATCAATATAGCAGAGTGTCACTTCCTATAATTATTGAATTAGCGCATATTGAAGCCTTTTATGGCGACAAAGGCAAAGATGCCATTACGTTGTTACAAAAAGCAATGGAGATAAATAATTTAACAGATATTGAGAAGGCGGAAATTAAAATGAAATTGGCGGACATTCATGTACTACATGGTGATATATGGGAAGCGTCATTATTTTATATGCAAGTCGATTCTGATTTTAAATATGAAAAGATAGGCCATGAAGCAAAATTTAAGAACGCCCGAATCTTTTATTATGATGGTGAATTTGATTTCGCTCAATCGCAATTGGATGTCTTAAAAGAGTCGACCTCAAAATTGATTGCAAATGACGCTCTAAAATTATCATTATTGATTACCGACAATTTTGGATTGGACAGTAATTATACTGTAATGTATTGGTTTGCAAGTGCTGATTTGTTAATTGAGCAGCATAAATATACGGATGCATATGTCCTTTTCGATAGCATATTAAATGAATTTCCAGCACACAGTCTTGGTGATGAAATTCTTTTAAAGAAAGCAAGAGTAATGCAATTGAAAGGGCAATGGAATGATGCAATAAAGAATTTAGAGGAGATAATGAAGTATCATTCGGATGACATTCTAGCAGATGACGCCCTGTTTCAATTAGGGGATATTTTTCAAAATCATCTTTCGAATAAAGTAAAAGCAGCTGCCTATTATCGTCAAATTTTGTTTGATTATAAAGGCAGCCTATATTCAGTTGAAGCAAGAAAACGTTTTCAAGAAATTCGAAAAGCTTTGCCGTTAGAAAAAGAGAATTTATGAATTTTTCACATTTGATTTGTAACAATTTAATCAGTTCTTCGTCCAATAATTAAACAAAAACCATGAAAAACATATTACTAATATTTGCGTCATTTTATGCCTTGCAATCATGCGCTGTTGAAAGTAATGAGACAGCTTCTCATTCTTCAAACGAAAGTGCTGAGCTCGAAAAAAAGAAATCTCCTAGCAAAAATTTAGAAGTAGCTTATTTCGCTTCGGGCTGTTTTTGGTGTGTTGAGGAAATTTTCGAAGCTGTCAAAGGAGTTGATGAAGTTTATTCTGGTTATTCAGGCGGAATAATAAAAAACCCAACTTATGAGGAAATTTGTACGGGAAGATTACGACACGCAGAAGCCGTAAAGGTAATTTATGATCCATCTGTGGTTAGCTTTGAGACTTTAGTGGATGTTTTCTTTAATTCACACGACCCATCAACCTTCAATAGACAAGGTCCGGATAGTGGTCCTCAATACAGGTCAATAGCGTTTTACAGCAAAGAAATTGAGCGAGAGGTTATTTTAATCAAAATAAAAGCGTTGAAAGCGACTAATGCTTGGAACAAAATAACAACGGAAGTGAAAAAATTCGATGTGTTTTATATGGCTGAAGATTACCATCAAGACTATATTGTGAATCATCCTAATAACGGCTATGTTCAGTCAGTTTCCATTCCTCGATTCGAAAATTTTAAAGAGAAAATGCCTGAAATATTGAAGTAGTTAAAAATAACGAGAATTGTTAGTTCCCGTTATCTATAAATACCCAGATGTGCTGGATTGCATATTGTACTTTCATAAGCTCAGTTTTAGTTCTGTTGAGCTAAATTTAGGATGATTAATCTGATTATTAAAGAATATAACCTGAACGGTATCTTGAACTTATTCATCGGTATAAATTTAATAATGAAGTGTGATTTTTCGCTTAAGATCAATTATTGTTCGACGAAATATCTGATTTAATATTTGTACATTGATAAGATAAAAATCAAAATGCATGAAATTAAGAGCCTTAGTTGTTGACGACGAAGAATTTGCGCGAAAAAACTTATCGATGATGTTGCAAGAACATTGTCCAGAAATAGAAGTGATTGGCGAAGCATCGAGGAAAGAACAGGCCATTGAAATCATTACTAAAACAGAACCCGATGTGGTATTTCTAGATATTCGAATGCCTTCAGGTGCTGAAGGATTTGAATTGCTTGAGGAAATTGAGAACAAGAATTTCTTAGTTGTGTTCGTGACTGCTTTTAAAGATTACGCAATAAGAGCATTCAATGCCAGCGCAGTTTATTATATTTTGAAACCAATTGATATTGAAGAGCTGCAACTATCTGTTGAGAAACTAGTCGAAACGAGAGAAAATTATTCAAATTCTCCAGAAAATTATTCAACATATTTTGATTCTTTGAAAGAACTTTCGACAAATCTTTTAGATAATAAACAAAGCTCAAGAATTGCTATCAGCCACACCAAAGGATTAAAAATAGTAGATGATGATACAATCACTCATCTAGAGGCAAGTGGTAATTGCACAATGATTTATTTCAATGATGGATCGCGCTATCTGGATACAAGAACTTTAAAAATATATCAGAACATATTAAACCCTGAAAAGTTCTGCAGAGTTCATAAATCGCATATTATTAATCTCGAAATACTAAAAGAATATGTGAATGATGATGGTCATTTTGCTGTTTTAAAGGGTGATATTAGAGTTCCTGTTGCTCGAAACAGAGTGACTGATTTTGTTCGAATGCTAAAAGGAATGAAATGATTAAATGTTTTGCTTTAGGCTTATTTTTACTTTTTAATGGCGCTCTAATTGGACAAAAACTTTCATTTGTAACTTATGGAACGAAAGAAGGGCTTCCACAGTCTCAAGTTACAGCAATGACCCAAGATGAGAGAGGTTATTTGTGGATCGGAACTTTAGGTGGTCTTGCGAAATTCAATGGAAATCAATTTGTTTCCTTCTCTTCAAAAGACGGTTTGTTGAATAACCGAATAACGGCACTTTCTGCTATTGGAAATACCTTGTGGATTGGACATAATGGTGGACTTTCATACCTTGAAAACTCAGTAATTAAAAATATTGAATATTCAGGAGAAGGAGCTGCCAAATCTCAAGATGTTTCAAAAATCATCCAGTTTAAAAAACAGCTGTTCGTATGCTCTAACGGAGGAGGTTTATTCATCAAAAAGGGAAATAGGTTAGAAAACATTCCGTTGGATAGTCTTGATTATAATCGTATTCGATCTGCAGAGGTTTATAATAACAAACTTTATCTTGCCACTAGAGGAGGTGTTTTAATCTCTTCAGATGGAGTGAAATTCGAGTTACTCAATGAAATAGAAACCTACAGCTTTTCTGGAATTGCAAAGAGTGAAGAGAGAATGGTTTTTTCAACATTTTCCCACGGGGTTTATATAAAAGAACTGTCCACTAACAAAATAACGCATATCACGGAAAGTGATGTGAAGCACAAAATTTATGGCTGTTATATAGATCAGAATGAATTGATATGGCTGAATACATTAAAAGGAATCGTGCAGATCGATAGTGATAATGAAATTTTCTTTCTGAACGACGAAAGCGGTTTACCGATTAATACAATTGGATGTTTTTATGAAGATGTTGAAGGGGGATTTTGGATCGGATCTCAAGGGAAAGGAATTTTTAAATATCCTGGACTTATGTTTAATTATTTTAATGTTTCAACGGGATTGCCTTCTGACTTGTACATTTCTGGAATTCAAACAAAAAAAGGAGATTTTTATTTGGGGTCTTTTGATTTTGGTTTAGTGAAAAAGTCAGCATCAGGAGATATTACTCGGATTAGGCATCTTTCTAGATCGATATGGACATCAATAGAAAACGTGAATGGTAAAAATTGGTTTGGAACGGAAAGTTCATTATTAGAAATGGATGAAAATGATAACATAATAATTCATGACCTTGAGAATGATGGTGAGTTGCAATTACCTGGAAAAAAAATAACGGCTTTGTATAAAATATCTCCAACTTCTATGATGATTGGAGGAAATAGAGGAGTTTCTATCTACGAGAATGGTCAATTCAAGCATTATGGAAGCAATACAAGTCGTGAGCTTGGAACAGTTCGAGATTTTGAACTTGATGATGATAAATTATACTGCGTAACAGAACGCGGACTCATGCTATTTAAGAATAATCGCTTTGACCTCGTTGAAGGTGGTGATAAATCAATCCACAACATAGAGAAAGAAGAGGACGGAACAATTTGGCTAGGAACAGAAGAAGGATTATACAAGTTTAAAAATGATGAATTTGAACGCGTTGAATTATCTGATAATCCAGCATCAAACTTCATTGCCTTTCTCAATTATAGAAAAGGGAAATTGTATGTAGGCACGAATAATGGATTTTTTATTCTTTCAGATTTAAAAAATGAAAAGAAAACCATTAAAAGATACGGAATTAGTGAAGGGTTGATCGATATAGAGTCAAATCTAAATTCGGGATTTTTTGATATAGTCGGAGATTTTTGGTTTGGAACAGCATCTGGGTTAGTTTGCTATCATGAAGCTGAAAGCAATAAAGAAACATCCAATCCCAAAATAAACTTAATCAATATTTTGTTGAATTATAAATCTTTTGAATACGAAAAATATAGCAGCGAGATAGATGAACGAGGTTTTCCGACTTCAATGGAACTGCCTTATAATTTAAATACATTAAATTTTGAAGTTGACGGCATACTCTTAGGGCAGCACTCAAAATTGAAATATCAATTTAAACTTGAGGGGCAACAAGAAAATTGGTCATCGTTGTCACCCAATAATATAATTTCATTCTCAAGTTTACCTGCAGGAGACTATATCTTGCATATTCGAGCAGGAGATGTCGATGGAGGTTTATCTGAAGAGTTTATATTACCTTTTATTATTTCGCCACCCTTTTATGCAACGTGGTGGTTCTATTTGTTCGTCTTTTTATTAGTTGCAGGACTGACCTATGCTTTTTTTCAATTTAGGATTCGAAGAATTGCAGAGTTGAATGAGAAAGATAAAATAGTATTCAAAGCTAAGTTATTAGCACTCGAACAACAATCTATGAATGCATCAATGAACCGACATTTTATATTTAACTCGCTTAACTCGATTCAATATTTCATCAATACGCAAGATCGTTTTTCGGCCAATAAATATTTAACCAATTTCGCTAAGTTAATCCGTAAAAACCTCGATGCTTCAACGACATCTGAAAATGTCATATCGCTAGCAGATGAACTTGAAAGGATACAATTGTATTTATCACTTGAGTCGATGCGTTTCAAAGATCGATTTGAATATGAGATAAATGTGCATGACGTTGATACGGAATACGAAATGATTCCCGCAATGATTATGCAACCGTTTATAGAAAACAGTATTATACACGGGATTCTGCCAGACGAAAAGAAGAAAGGTTTAATTACGATTGATATTTCGATAAAATCTGATCTTCTTGAAATTCTTATAAAAGACAACGGAATAGGTATTGAGCACAGCCTTTCCAAAAAAGTAAGAACAGAAGGAGATCATCAATCAAAGGGGATGGAAATAACATCAAAAAGAATAGAATTGATCCAAAAGGTGTCAGAGAACGAGATTTCTATGGTTGGACCCCGTCAAATTGTTGATGAGAACGGTTTAATCAATGGAACTAGTGTTTTAATCAAAATACCACGGGAGAATTTGGTGGATTAGAGCGAATGTCTTATATTTGATTAAGAAGTCGATAATTAATGAATAAATTACTCTACATATCAGTTATCATAATCGGTTTAGTCCTCGTTTCTTGCAGCAAGCAAGAGATTGTGCCAAACCCGACTAATACAAAAGAAATTCCTACTTGGAGCAATGAAAGGTCATCTTTCTCAGATGATGATGATTCTAATGTGGGTGATCCTACTAGTGATGATGGGAGTGATGATGGAGGAATTACAGATCCAAATAATGATCCTGATGGGAATTCCACCAAGGATGATTAAATCAAACAATATTTTAAAGCCCGTTTTTAACGGGCTTTTTTTATGCCCGATAAATAAGTAAAAGATACACTTCAAGGGATAGTTTATTTTGACATGTTATAGCTTTGTATATTAGTAAAAAAGCATTTTGGAATTAAATAATTATACATGTCTAGTAAGGTAAATGAAGCTCTTTTTGAATTGATAAACTCAATGACCAAATCAGAAAAAAGGTATTTTAAACTTCTTTCTTCTAGACATGCAATTGGTGGTGAAAACAACTACACATTATTGTTTGATAAGATTGATGAGCAAAAAGTCTATAATGAGGAGAAAATATTCAAGAAGTTTAAAGGAGAAGCATTTTTAAATAGATTCTCTATTACGAAGAAAAGACTGTATGACCATATCCTTGCTGCACTGGATTCTTATTACATGACTAACTCCATAAATGCACAGTTGTACAAAAAACTTCATTCGGCAGATATTCTTTATGATAAATCGCTGTATGATCAATGCCATAGAATACTTCGCAGTGCTGAGAAAGTAGCATTGAAAAATGATAAACATGAAATACTGATGCTCATATCCAGTAAACAAAAGATGCTACTTGAAACAAATGGTTATCTAAAAATTACTCATGACTCAATTGATGAGATATATGAGAAGGATAGAGATAACATCGCAAGGCTAAAACAGTTTTCGAAATTATGGTCTGTAAAAAGTAAATTATTTACACAATTATCAAAACAGGGAAAATCGAGATCGAAAAAAGACGTAGATCTTTACCGATCGATTTGTGATGATGTTTTTACTATCAACGTCAATGAAATTTACAGCATAGAAACAAAGTACCTGTATTACCACATTAAAAGTGCATACTTTTATTCCATTGATGACCTAGAGAATTCTTTATCTAACCTTAATAAAAATTTAGCTCTTTTTAAGTCAGACTTCAACACTCAAATTGAAAGTAATAAACAGGTCTCGGTCTATACAAATGCAATTCATGTCGCTGATAAATTAGGGTATTATAAAGAATCGTACCGGCATTTATTTCAGTTAAAAAAAATGATTCCCTCAACTGCAGTGAATGAAGACCTTGCAATTAAATTGTTTTCTAGTATTACGAGTATTGAGCTCAATATTTGCTTAAGAAAAGGAGAGTTTGAAAATGCAGAAAAAGTAGGGAGGACTATTCAAGAGAAATTAATAGAGTTTGATGATAAAATTGTACCAATAAGAAAGGCATACTTGTGCTTTAAAATGGCGGTTGCTTCAATGGGAGTGGGTAAGTTTAGCGATGCACATTCATGGATTAATAGGATACTTAATGACAATAGATTAGATAAGAAAGAAGATATTATTGCTTACACACACTTACTTGACCTTCTAATCCAAATTGAACTAAAGAGCGATAAGCTTCTACCATACTCACTAAAAAACACATTAAGATTCTTTAAAACACGTAATAGGATGTATGGTTTTGAGACTATATTTTTACAATTTGTTGGGGAATTCATTAAATGCGAAGATCCTTTTGAAGTAGAAAATTTGTGGGACGATTTACATGTCAATTTAACTCGAATAGCGACCAATTCATACGAAAGTATAGCCTTAGATTATTTTGACTTTACCGCATGGGCAGAAGCTAAATTGAAGAGGAAAACATTCGAAAATCTAATCAGAGAAAGATACCATCAAAAGATTAAAGCAGCATCGTAATGTGTCTAGTCAAAGTGACTCCAGCCCTGTGCTTTTAATTCAATCGCTGCGCCTTGTTTGTCAACGTAATAAGAGCCATTCTTTTTATCAGTTATGTGACCAATAACTGTCATATGAGGATTTCCTTTAATTTTGTCGTAATCAGACTGTGAAATAGTGAAAAGAAGTTCGTAATCTTCACCTCCATTCATTGCACAAGTATTTGGATCAAGATTAAATTCAATCGCAGTCATAGAGGTTTGTCCATCAATGGGAACTTTTTCATCGTAAATTTGACAACCAACCTTACTCGATTTACATAAGTGAAGGACTTCAGATGCTAGACCATCAGAAATGTCAATCATTGAAGTTGGAATAACACCCAAGTCCTTTAAAAACTTTATAATGTCAACTCGCGCCTCTGGCTTTAATTGTCTTTCAATGATATAATCATGACCATCCAGATCAGGTTGAATATTTGGATTTGCATTATACACTTCTTTCTCTCGTTCTAAGAGTTGAAGCCCAACATATGCTGCTCCTAAATCCCCAGTAACAACAACTAAATCATGTTGTTTCGCACCAGTTCTGTAGGTGATTACGTCATTTTCAGCACGACCAAGAACGGTAATGCTCAACGTTAAACCAGACAATGAGGAAGATGTGTCTCCACCAATTAAGTCAACATTGTAGTGCTTACATGCTGTATTGATACCATCGTACAATTCTTCTAAAGCTTCCACGGGAAAACGATTAGAAACAGCAATAGAAACAGTTATCTGCTCTGCAATACCATTCATTGCGCAAATATCTGATACATTAGTTGCAACTGCTTTGTAGCCAAGATGTTTTAGGGGCATGTACATTAAATTGAAATGTACACCTTCAATTAGCATGTCAGTTGAAATCAATTGGGACTCATTCTTAGAAAGAGCTAACACAGCTGCATCATCACCAACCCCTAGAATTGTTCGCTTATTTTTAGTGGTGAAATTTTGCGTTAAATGATCAATTAGTCCAAATTCTCCTAACTTCTCCAATTCTGTGCGTTGCTCCGACATTTTTTTTATGTAAAAGTATTAATATTATCTTGAGTATAAATGTTGATCACCCACTATTTAGTCCCAACATGCTGCGATTATTGAGAAATAAGCGAAATTCTCTCTTTCAATGTCATTGGCAGTATAAAAAATACTTCTGATACAAAGCAGTTTTTTCGACATGTCGCCTTATTGAATTAATAAAAAAAGTCCCCAGTAAAATTCTTACTGAAAACCAAAACATTAATTTTAGACGATTTATTCAAAAACGTCATCTTTCATTTTCGAATTAACCTCTATACTTTTAATTTCCATTTTTAAAGATTGAGGACCAAAGCTTTGAGTAACAATATAAGGATAGCTAATACCTTCGTATGACTTATAATCTTCTAAAGTAGTTACAATTGTCATTGATTCTCCAGATTCATCATCAGTTTCGATCGTCATTGACTTTACCTGAAAACCACTTTTCACATTATACCAGTGTGTTTCGTCCTTTCCATTTGGAGAAGTTACGGTGAGTTTATAGGCATTACTACCTTCAACTTCTTCCATCCCAAGCAATTCAAATTTGAAACCTAATTCTTTGTATTTTGTATCAGCAAACATAATAGAACTGGTTTTTAAATCTTCCAATTCCTCCCCTTCGATGTCACTTGCTCCTCTCATTCCACTGTTCTTACCAGTTGTTCCGTTAAACACTTTCTTCTGAACAACCATTCCACTCATGGTCATCTCTGTCAAGAATTTATTAGGAGCCTTTTGTTTACGAACAACGTCTAAAGACTGTCCTTGAATTGAAGCTGTCATATTGATTGTGATGTCTTTTTGTTTCCCTAACATTTTTGTCAACTCTTTGCCAGGTGTCATTCCATAAACAGCTTTAATAGAGTTTTCAATCACAGATTCAGCGGTAACACCTTCTGGGGCATCCATCATAGGCTCAACATAAACGTTTCCATCAATATCATAGTAATCAACTGATTCATTTGCAGAAAAAGGCGCGGTAGTTTTGCCTATCTCTTTGTCACCAACAATTAAAATTAATGCGTTGTTAGGGCGGATGTATTTTTTTGCCATTTCTTGAATATCATCAATAGTCACAGCTGAAATTTGTTTTAAGTATGTTGCATAATAATCACTTGGAAGTTCATACTTGTCTGTATTGATTGCAAAGCGAGCAATGGTTTGTGGATTTTGTAATGAATATGCAAAAGTTCCAGTCATATAACTCTTAACATCTTGTAAATCTTCTTCCGATACTTTCTCTTTGATTATTCTATTTAATTCCACATTGAATTGAACCAATGAGCTATCAGTTACTTCATTTCTAACTTTAGCTGAAGCATTGAAGCTACCTACAAGTTGATCAGAATTTATTCGAGAGTATGCACCGTAAGTATAACCATGACCTTCTCTTAGATTCATAAATAGTCTCGCTGTTCCACTTCCTCCAAGAATAGAATTCATGATGGTTGCTTTGATAACATCAGGATTGTTTTTCTTTAAATCAATTGGATAAGTGATATTGATTGAAGATTGAGTTAATCCTTCTTTGTGTACAAAAGCTACTTGAGTTTTTGAAGGCGATTTAGGTGTTTTATATTCGTAAGAAGGAACTTTCCCCTTTTTCCACTCACCAAAATACTTCTCAACGTTCTTTTTCGCTTCTTCAAGAGTGATGTCACCAACAACAGCCATGTATGAAACATTTGGTCTGAAATAAGTGGTGTAATATTCTTTACATTTTGATAAAGTTACATTTTCAATAGACTCTTCTGAAGAATACTCACCATATGGGTGATCTTTCCCGTATAAAAGAATTGATGCAACCTTTGATGCAATTGCATCTGGACTGTCTTTCTCGCTAGCAAGCCCCGAAATCATTTGCTTTTTAATCTTCTCTAACTCCTCCTGCTTGAAATCGGCATTCATGACAACGTCAGACATTAAAGTCAACAATTTTTCTTGATGCTTCTTCAATGAAGTACCAAAGGCTCCACTTGAAAAAGTACTAAGACTCGCGCCAATAAAATCGATTTCCGCATCAATTTCTTGCTTCGTTCTAGTACTTGTTCCTCTGCCAATCAAATCACCAGCTATAGTAATGTATCCAGCCATATCCCCTTCCATTATTGGGTCGATGTTTAATTGTAAAGAATACGATACTTTAGGGAGCTTATGATTTTCTACAACGAATACTTTTAACCCATTTTCTAAAGTGAAAGATTCTATTTTACCTAGATTTATTTCAGGTGCGGGACCAGGTGAAGGTACTATGCTTCTATCTAGTTTTTGTCCGGAAACACTAAAGATTAGTGTTAATACACATAGGATTGAGATTATTTTTTTCATTTCTATTTTTTTAAAAAGCGATTATTTATTTTCCTTTGGAAGGTAGTATAACACTACTCGATTATCCGTTCTGAAGTATTCTTTTGCAACACGTTGAATATCTTCACGAGTTACTTTCATATAGCGACTAATTTCTGTATTAATTAGATTGGCATCTCCATAATAGATGTAATAATTTGCTAAACTTTCAGCTATTCCTTCAACGGTTGAATTTTGGGAAATCATATTGTTCTCTATTTGATTTCTCAATTTTTGAAACTCTTTTTCAGAAATTAATTCGTACTGTAATTTTTCCACTTCTGAATCAATTGCTTTTTCTAAATCAACAATATCTACTCCAGTATTTGGTATACCAAACATTAAAGAAAGTCCTGGATCTTCAGATGGAAAAGGAAATGCACCAACAAAGAGTGCTTTTTCTTGCTCATCGACAATGCTTTTTTGCAAACGAGAACTATTTCCCTGAGAAAGAATTTGTGCTAGCATATCAACCGCGTATGCATCAGACGTTCCTTGAGCAGGTGTGTGATAACCCATCATCACAGCTGGAAGCTGAATATTGTCATAGACAGTGTCTCTAATCTCCTTGTTTTTGATTGGCTCCATTATTGTTGGACGATGCATTTCTTTAGTACCTCGTGGAATAGGGCTAAAGTAAGTTTCAATCCATTTTTTTAATTGTTTTTTATCGAAATCTCCAGCAATAGAAAGTGTTGCATTATTAGGAACATAGTATGTTTTATAGAATTCAATAAATTCTTCGATAGTCGCCTCGTTCAAATGGTCAAGTGATCCAATTGGAACCCAATTGTATGAATGTTTTTCGAATGCACGGCTGAACATTTCTCTTAAAAATGAACCATAAGGTTGATTATCAGATTGTCGGTATTCTTCCTTTACAACTTCTCGTTGTGTTTGAACGCCAATAGAATCTACTTTCAAATGAAGTAAACGCTCTGACTCCATCCATAAACCCAATTCCAATTGATTTGAAGGAAGAATTTCAAAGTAAAAGGTACGGTCAAATGATGTATTTGCATTTAGAATACCTCCATTAGCAGCAACTGTTTTCATATATTCCCCTCTTCCAATATTGTCCGAACCTTCAAACATTAAATGTTCAAAAAAGTGGGCAAAACCAGTTCGTTCAGCAAATTCATTTTTAGAACCAACATGGTAAAGTACTGTAACAGCCACAATCGGTGTTGAGTGATCTTCATGTAAAATGACGTTCATGCCATTTTTAAGTTTGTATTGTTCAAACTCGATTTTATTCGCTTGTGCGCTCACGGATAGACTTGTGATACACAACAAAGCAGACATCAGATTTTTTTTCATTTGATTTGTTTAGATTTAATTCCCCGAAAATAAGGATTTTAAAGTTTAAGCGCCAACAAAATACATAAACGGTAAATTCATAAAAGTATTTTAAGGTAACTAATTCCTAATAATTCTGCCTTGATATAGCATTTCATTATTTAGTTCTACAGAATACAAATAAACCCCTGATTTAATGTTTAATTCTGAGATTTGAAAAGCATGACTTCCTTGGGTGTGTTTTCCTAAAGGCCATTCTTGAATTAGTTTGCCGGTTATATCATAGAGTTTAAAATGAAGAATGCCAGGTTGAAACAGAGATATTCCAAGATTAATT
>CAJQQA010000198.1 GCA_905480355.1 uncultured Flavobacteriales bacterium
GTTAAGCCTTTTAAATAGGATTCTTTAATTTCACTTATGTCCTTTCGATTCTTCTCACAAAGAATGATCTCTTTAATTTTTGCTCGTTTGGCTGCAAGTATTTTCTCTTTGATTCCACCTACTGGCAAGACATCTCCACGCAACGTTATTTCACCTGTCATAGCGAGATTCTTCTTCACTTTTCGCTGTGTAAATACAGAAGCCAATGAAGTTAACATTGTAATCCCTGCACTAGGTCCGTCCTTAGGCGTTGCTCCTTCAGGAACATGAATGTGGATATTTTTCTCGTCAAATACCTTTTGTTCGAGACCGATAAGTTCACTATGCGATTTTAAATATTCTAAGGCAATAACGGCAGACTCCTTCATGACATCACCAAGGTTCCCAGTTAAAGTCAGCTTCCCTTTTCCATTAGTAATCGACGATTCTATAAATAAAATATCTCCACCAACACTTGTCCAAGCTAAACCAGTAACAACACCCGCAACATCATTATTTCCATATTTGGTCTTTCCTCTCCCCGCTCCTAAAATTTCAAAAAGATCTTTGATTCCAACTCTAGTTACGATTTCTTCTTCCATTACAATCTGTCGTGCTCTATTTCGCACAACTTTTGCTACGATTTTATCCAAACCACGCACACCAGATTCATTGGTATAATCTTCAACAATTTTCTCAAGTGCTTTTGCATCAATTGAGATATCCTTCTTCGTTAAACCATGTGCTTTTAGCTGCTTCGGCATTAAGTGACGCTTGGCTATTTCAACTTTTTCCTCAACAGTATATCCATTGACTTCAATCAATTCCATTCTATCCCGCAAAGGACCTTGAATTTCACTCAAATTATTCGCCGTTGCAATAAACATAACACGTGATAAATCATATTCAGTTTCGATATAATTATCATAAAACTCTTTGTTTTGTTCAGGGTCAAGCACTTCCAATAGTGCTGATGAAGGATCTCCATGATTACTTCTACCTAGTTTATCTACCTCATCAAGTACAAAAACAGGGTTACTTTTTTCGGCTTTTTTAATGTTCTGAATAACACGACCTGGCATCGCTCCAATGTATGTTTTTCGATGTCCTCTAATTTCAGATTCATCATGCAAACCACCAAGAGACATTCGGATATATTTACGACCCAAAGCTTCAGCAATAGACTTCCCTAGAGATGTTTTACCAACACCAGGAGGTCCGTAGAAACACAAGATTGGGGATTTCATATTCCCTTTCAGCTTTAACACCGCCAAATACTCTAAAATTCTTTCTTTTACTTTCTCTAATCCGTAATGATCTCTTTCCAAAATCTTTTTGGCTCTTTTGAGGTCAAGGTTGTCTTTCGAAAACTCTCCCCAAGGCAAGTCAAGCATTAAATCAAGATAATTGAGTTGCACAGAGTATTCAGCCCCTTGTGGATTCATTCTCCCCAGTCGATCTATTTCTTTATTAAATATTTTTTTAACCCCTTCACTCCATTTTTTCTTTTCTCCTCTAGCTACCATATCAACAACATCTTGCTCTTGAGGATTTCCCCCAAGTTCATCTTGTATTGTTCTCATTTGCTGATGAAGAAAATATTCTCGCTGCTGATGATCAATATCTTTTCGAACTTTTGATTGAATTTCGTTCTTCATTTCCAGCATCTGGATCTCCATAGTCAGATGCTCCATTACCTTTGCTACCCTCTTCTTGATGTCGAGTTCTTCCAACATCTCTTGTTTTTTAGAAACATCAGCATTCATATTCGATGATATGAAATTTACTAGAAAGGTCGGGCTCTCAATATTTCCAATCGCGAAAGAAGCTTCAGAAGGAATATTTGGACTGTCCTTAATAATTTGCAATGCCAAATCCTTGATCGTTTTGAACATTAACTTCAGCTCTTTATCTGCATTATCGACACTCGATTCTTGAAGCATTTTCACTTCAGAAATCAAATATGGTTCGGTTTGAACTGGCTGAATAACTTCAAATCGTCTTTTTCCTTGAATAATGACCGTTGAGCTACCATCTGGCATTTTAAGTAGACGTATTATTTGAGCAACAGTTCCTACAGTGTTCAAATCTGCAAACTCTGGTGATTCTACCTCCTGATTTTTTTGTGAAACAACACCGATAATTTTAGATCCTTTATTAGCATCTTGTATCAATTTAATCGATTTATCACGACCAACTGTTATGGGTATCACAACCCCTGGAAAGAGCACATTATTTCTTAAAGGAAGAATCGCTAATTTCTCAGGATACTCCGCTTTGTTCATTTTTTCTTCTTCCTCGGCAGTAATTAACGGGATAAATTCAGAATCTGCTTCAAGGGCAGAAAAATCTATAAATTTATTATCAAAAGGTTCACTCATATTATTGTTTTTATAACCGTCAGTCTGTCAGTACAATTTTGATATCACTTAAAAATTGAAATTCAGATCTAACTAACCCAATAGGACAAAGGGTGTGCCAATAGAGAATTACTGCAATTTTGTCTTATTTATTGTCAGAAAGGAACTTTAGAATTTCGATTTCATTTTCTGAAAGTTCTAATTCTCTTCGCTTCATCATATTATTGGATGCAATTATTGCTTTTGAGAAAGCATAATTTTCATTTTGCAAACCCCAAGAGAAGGAAGCTATGTATTTAGGTGGAAATTCAGCACCAAAAACATTACATGAAACTCCTACAACAGCAGCTGTATTAAACATTGTATTGATTCCGCACTTAGAATGGTCTCCCATCATTAATCCCATAAATTGAACATCCGTTTGTTCTATATTATTTGATGCATATGAATAGGTATTAACCAAGCCGTAGTTATTCTTAAGATTAGAGGTATTTGTATCAGCCCCTATGTTACACCATTCTCCAATAACTGAATTTCCTAAAAAACCATCATGGCCTTTGTTTGAATAAGCATAAAAAATGACATTATTTACTTCACCACCAACCTTACAGTATGGCCCTAGTGTTGTTGCACCGTAAATCTTTGTTCCTAATTTGAGAACACTATTTTCACACATCGCCAAACCTCCACGAACGATTGAACCTTCCATAATTTCCGCATTCTCACCAATGTATATCGGGCCTTCTTCTGTATTAAGAATTGCTGCTTCTACTTTAGCTCCCTTTTCCAAGAATATTTGATTTGGATCACCGATGATTGTATTCGTAGCTGACAGTTGTACTGAAGTTCTGCCATCTGTTAACAATTTAAAATCTTGTGCTAACACTTCAGCATTCTTCTGGTATAACTCCCATCGTTCGTTAATAACCATAGGCTCTTTGCCTGAATACTCTTTCAGAATTTCGCCTGTACCAGATCTTGCAATCCATAAACCTTGACTAATTAATTCTTCGTTTCCTTTTAGCTTGAGAACTTCTTCTACAATATCACTGTTTGGAATAACACAGGCGTTAACACACATTGCATGATTATCTTTCGTGAATTTCTTTGCCAAATAGTCTTCCGTTTCGAAAGAAATAACTGCATCTGGCAACAATACTCTCCACCGTTCGTCATTCGTTAAAATTCCAATACGTAGATTACCAATTGGGCGTGTTAGACTAAGCGGGGCAAAATTGAGGTGCTTGTTATTGTCATGCAGTTGTATTCTCATACTACTAAGTTAGTGAAGAATTCAAGATTAGAAATTCAAATCGTTTATTATTTTATTGCTGGCTGCTTTTGAGACTAGAAACAATCCAACAAAAGTAATCACTGCATTTAAAATAATTATTTCGAATCCAAATTTATAAGCGCCAAAAACACCGAAAGAGACGTCGTTAACAGTATAACCACCAGGTGCACCTGCGGAGAAATACCATAAGAAAACTGTAGCAGCAATCGAAATAAAACTCACCAAAGGGACCCGCTTATCGGCAACAAACCGTTTCGAAATAATACCAAAGAAGAACATCCCAATTAATGGACCGTAGGTGAATCCTGCAAACTTCATCAATAAACCAATGGCAGATTCATCTGTAAATCTTTTCAAGATAAGCACAGTGATTATGATGACTCCTGACATAATAATATGGACTGTTTTTCTAACTTTCTCTTTATCTGATGATTTCTTACTTTCATCATTGACCCCTAAAAAATCAATAGAAAAAGACGTCGTCAATGAAGTTAATGCGGAATCAGCGCTTGAATATGCTGCTGCAATTAATCCAAGTAGAAATAACACTCCAATAAACGGTCCTGCTGAATCACTCATTGCTATTGCCGAAAAAAGTAAGTCAGGCTTTTCAAAATTAATATTATTCTCTATCGCGTATAAATAGAGTAATGCTCCTAGACCTAGAAAGATCAGATTAACTAAGACAAGTACGAAAGCCATTGAAATCATATTCTTTTTCGCATCCCTGATGTTTTTACAGCTCAGATTCTTTTGCATCATGTCTTGATCCAAACCTGTCATACCAATGGTAATAAATATTCCCCCTAGAAAGTGTTTTAAAAAATGATTGGAGCTATTGATATCATCGAAAAAGAAAATTTTAGAATAGGCACTTGACTTAATTACTTCAACAGCTCCTATATTTTCAGGTAAATTGAGTGCATCGCTAATAAACCAAACTGTGAAAATAACTGATCCAAGCATAAATGTTGTTTGCAAGGTATCTGTCCAAACGATTGTTTTAATTCCTCCACGATTGGTGTAAATCCAAATTAATAAAACTGAAATAATGACCGTGACTTCAAATGGGATTCCCCAATCATCAAACAAAATTGATTGCAAAACATTTGCTACTAACAATAACCGCACAGACGCACCTAGAATTCGTGAAAGCAGAAAGAAGGATGCACCCGTTTTGTATGACCAATAACCAAAACGTTGTTTCAAATACTCATAGATAGAAGTTAAATTCAAACGGTAATACAAAGGCAAAAGAACGTAAGCAACAATAAAATAACCAACCAAGTATCCAAGAACAGCTTGCATATAGCTGAATTGATTAGATTCATTACCTACCCAGCCAGGTATAGAAATAAATGTAACACCGCTCAACGAAGCACCGATCATTCCAAATGAGACAATGTACCAAGGTGATTTTCTTTCTCCTAAAAAAAAGGAAGAGTTATCTGCTTTTCTGCTCGTTAAATAAGAAATTGCAATTAATACAAGAAAGTAAATGACTAAAACGGATACTATTAATACGTTTGACATGTTTTGAAATTAAGTTGAAGTAAAGTTAATAATTGACTTTTAAACCCATCTTCATTTCTTGAATTATTCTGACAAATCAAAAAAGCACTTTGATATTCTTCAAGTTAAATGAAGAGACTTGTTTTTTTTAGCCGTACCTTTGTATTAGAATTACGATAAACAAAATTTATGAGTGCTCCTTATATAAAATTTGCAGATAAAAAAGACCCTGAATTCTACAAGGAATTAAGGAAACGTGTAAATACATATTTCAAGGAAAAAAACATCTCTAAATACAGTAATTTAAACATGGTGTTAAAATCGGCATTCATGTTGTCTTTGTATTTCATTCCATTTGTTTTAATGATGACAGGAGTCGTTCACACCACTTGGCTTTCAATTGGCATGTGGGGTTTGATGGGGTTTGGTATATCTGGGATTGGTCTATCTATTATGCATGATGCAAATCATGGCTCCTATTCAAAAAATAATTTTGTCAATAAAATGATGGGATATACGCTCGCTTTTGCAGGCGGTTATCCAACGAACTGGATTATTCAACACAACGTTCTTCACCATACATTTACAAATATTGAGCATTTTGACGAAGACATTGAGAAAAAAGGTGTCATGCGATTCACTCCAAACCAACCGCACAAAAAAATGTTTAAATACCAATTGTTTTATGCACCAATTCTTTACAGCATATTAACTATTTATTGGGTTTTCTCTAAAGATTTTGAGCAAATTGTTCGCTACAATAGGATGGAGCTTTTAGAAGGGCAACAACTCAAATTAAAAAATGCGTTGGTTAAAATCTTCTCCTTAAAGATCATTTATGTGTTGACATTTATTGTATTGCCAATTAGTCTTACCGAATTACATTGGAGTGTGCCTGTTCTTGGCTTTTTATTAATGCATGCAATTGCAGGTTTAATTCTTGCCTTAATATTTCAATCAGCACACGTTATTGAAGAGACCAGTTTTTATGAAGCGGATGAGAACAATTCAGTTGAAGAAAACTGGGCAATTTTGCAAATGCACACAACAGCAAACTTTTCAAATGGGAGCCGTTTATTCTCATGGTATGTAGGAGGATTAAATTATCAAATTGAGCATCACTTATTTCCAACAATATGTCATGTTCATTACCGTCACATTTCAAAAATTGTAAAGGCTACAGCCGAAGAATACGATGTACCCTATAATCACCACAAAACATTTTTAGGCGCGTTGAAAAGTCATTTCATATTATTGAATCGACTTGGACAAGGAAAGGAAGAAAAGAAATTAGCTACAGCCAAGGCTTAGTATTTCAAGAAGCCTCTTCTGTTTCACTGGACTCATTAATTAATTCCTGCAAATCGCTAAATTCTTGAGCTGTAAATCTTCGGTATTTTCCTTTTTTAAGACTCCCAAGTTCTATATTCATGATTCGAATTCGCTTCAGTGTTCTAACTTCGAAATCTAAGTATTCACACATCCTTCTTATTTGACGATTCAGTCCTTGTGTTAATATTATTCTAAATGAATAATCATCTATTTTTTCTACTGTGCATTTCTTCGTAGTTGTTTCAAGTATAGGTAAACCGCTACTCATTTTCTTTAAGAACCAATCTGTCACTTTTTTATTCACTCCAACAACATACTCTTTTTCATGATTATTTCTTGAACGGAGAATTTTATTAACGATATCACCATCATTGGTTAGAAAGATTAAACCCTCACTTGGTTTATCTAAGCGACCGATAGGGAAAATGCGCTTGGGATAATCGAGGAATGATATGATGTTCCCTTGGATATCTAGATCTGTTGTACACGTAATGCCCGTTGGCTTATTAAAGACAAGGTAAATTTGCTCTTCTACCTTTGTTATTACTTTTCCATTCACTGATATAATATCAGAGCTACTCACTTGAACCCCTAAACCAACTTTTTTATTGTTGACCATAACGATTCCTTCTTCAATGAGTTTATCTGCTGCTCTTCGAGAACAATAACCCGTCTCAGCAATTGCTTTATTTAATCTTTTAGTTTCCATATTTCTGGTAAATTTAAAAGGAATGAACGAATATGCATTAGAAATTAATAATGAAAGGTTGATAAGTCGTTCTTTCGAATACTCATTTTGAATAAAAATGTTGTAATTTCACACAATTAACCATAAAAATAAATAAATATGAAAAAACTACTACTATTAATCCCTTTTTCAATATTGGGAGTTTCAAACCTTAACGCGCAATGTACTCCAGTGGACTGCTCTGCATCACTTCCAGTTTATGGAGGAACTTGCGACAGTATGCTCATGGGAGGAGATATTAATGTAGCATACGATGATTTTGAATCGTTCGTAATGAATAATGATTGTTTTGATGCTGGTGTCTTTGATCCTGCTCTTGCTGGAACCGAGATTGCAATAGACTTAGTGCATGACATTACGTTTGCGTCATTACCAGCTGGAATTACAGGTGTAACTAACCAAGTTGATTATGTAACGAGTCCAGGAGTTAATACACTAGGTTGTGCTTCTTTCACCGGAACACCAACAGAAGCGGGTGTTTTTAATGGTACAATTGATTTATTGGTTGATGTAACTTTATGTGGACTTTTCCCTATAGAACTTGCTGATCAAAATGCTGCATATGTTATGTGGATGACAATCAATCCAGACCCTTCATTTACTGGTCTTGCACCAACCTATGGTACAACAGATGCATCTGTTAATTTAACAGTTACAGGAACTACTGGTGGAACTTTTAGTGGGCCTGGTATCGTTGGTTCTACATTTGACCCAGCAATAGCTGGAGCTGGAACACACACAATAAAATACTTAGTTTCTGCACAGGAAGGTGCTGCGATTGCTCCTGCATCAGATAGTATGGAAGTTGTTGTTCAAGTTAGTATTTTAGGGATAGAAGGAAACGTTTTAAACGATGTTACTCTATTTCCAAATCCTGCGAATGATGTGCTTTCAATTAATGGATTAGAAGGAAACACTGAAAATATTCAAATTTCTGATGCTAGTGGGAAAGTGATGGTTAGCCATTCAAATATCACCACAACATCTTTTGAGATGAATGTTGAAAACTTAGAAGCTGGAATTTATTTTGTGAGAATTACTCAAAACAATAACGCCAGAGTTATTCGCTTCGTGAAGCAATAAAAAATTAACTCATTGAAAAAGAGCTCGTCATATTTTTATGACGAGCTCTTTTTATTTGCACCCAAAATATTTTTAAAAAAAATGTTATTTTTCATGCGAGCAGTAAGTTTAAATCATTTATTTGTATTACATTCGCCCTCGCTTAAATCGTTAAGCAATTAACAATTTCCATCCGACTGACTGTTGTCAGTGTTATTTAAGAAAATAATTTGGAAACTTGGTCTGGTAGTTCAGTTGGTTAGAATATCGCCCTGTCACGGCGAGGGTCGCGGGTTCGAGTCCCGTCCAGACCGCTATAAAACCCTGTAAGTCTCTGATTTACAGGGTTTTTACCTTTCAACTGTGACAGAAGTGTTGTCAGTTTTCCAAAACGTTTTTTCTACTTATTAATGATATAGTCCTATATTATTAACATCGTAAATTACAAAAATACAAAATTTGCTCTTTTTTAAGTGAATGAAATTAGTGTATATTTCATTTGACAATTAATACAAAAGAACTTCTCGACTTTCAAGTAAATAAATTATTTTTTACTCATACCTGAGCTCCTGCAAAAAAACTCCTTTTAATAAATCACCGGGTTAACTTCAAACTTAATTTACTGTCCAGTAATTTACTGTCCAGTTTTTTTTTGGGGAGACATTAGTTATCAAAAGATCATTTTAAATTTGGGGGAGAACCATTTGTAGATAAATTTTAGTTAACTTTATCTACAAACTAACCACTTTAAATCAAAACTTGATGGGACATAGCAGTATTAAAACAACTGAAATTTATACTCAAGTAACAATTAAGCACATCAAAGGCATTGAAAGTCCATTTGATTCTTTAAATATAGACGCACCATAAAACAAATAAACTCTATAGTAATATATTGACTAATATAATCTATAGCGTTTAGCAAATTGTTAGTATTAATTAAAACTTAAAAAATTATGGCAATTAGAAAAAGTAAAGAGAAAAGTCTTCAATTTAAT